>DASQCY010000090.1:0-7730 GCA_035634495.1 Allostellaceae bacterium | reverse complement strand
AGGAGCCCCCAGGTCGGCGTCATGCGCCTCCCGAGGACGGGCTCCACGACGAAGCAATCTCGTTGATGCGGTCATGCCCTCGTCCCTGCCGTCGCAGTCTGCCGGGAACGCGGCAGGCGGATCGTGAACTCGGTGAATTCGCCGAGCCGGCTGTCGACGGTGATCGTGCCGCCATGTTGCTGGGTGACGATGTCATAGCTGATCGACAGGCCGAGACCGGTGCCCTCGCCGGTCGGCTTGGTCGTGAAGAACGGCTGGAACAGTTTGTCATGGAATTCGGTCGGGATGCCGGTGCCGTTGTCGCGCACCCTTATCTCGACCTCGTTGCCGAGGTCGCGTGTGACGACTTTCAGCACCGGGCGGAACTCCGCATCAGTTCCCTCACGGCGGCGCTTGTCGGCGGCATAAAAGCCATTGCCGAAGAGGTTCAGCAACACGCGGCTAATGTCCTGCGGCACCAGCTCGATCGGCGCGATGGTGCGATCGAATTCACGATCGAGGGTGATGTTGAAGTTGGGATCCTGAGCGCGAGCGCCGTGATAGGCGAGGTTCAGCGCTTCCTCGGTCAGCGCATTGAGATCGGCGCGCTGCCGTTCACCGCTGGCGCCGCGCGAATGCGCCAGCATGCTCTTGACGATACCGTCGGCCCGGCGGCCGTGCTCGGCGATCTTTTCGAGATTGGCGGTCAGCATATCCACGACCTCGTCGACCGCGGCGCGTTTATCCGTACCGAGCGCGGCGATCACCGGGCGCACTGTCTCCTTGAGCTCGTCGAGTAATTCGACCGACAGGGAGGCGAAGTTGTTGACGAAGTTCAGCGGGTTCTTGATCTCGTGAGCGATGCCGGCAGTGAGCTGGCCCAATGACGCCATCTTTTCGGCGTGAATCAAGCTGGCCTGGGTGGCTTTCAACTCCTCGTGAGCGGCGCGCAGATCGCGCTCGCGGCGGTTTTGCTCAACCAGAGTGTCGCGAAACCTGGCGAGGGTCCGTGCGACGGCGCCGATCTCGTCGGGACCTGCCGCCGGGATGGCCACATCGACGTTCCCAGTGTTGAGTCCAGCCATCGCAGACTCCAGCCGGCGCAGCGGCACAACGATTGCGCGCAGTAAGAGAAAAGTGAGAAGAGCGCCGACCAGCACGGCCGCAGACACGACGATCTGCGAGAGCCGGATCGCCGCCGCCGCTTCGGCGACGGCCTGTTCGCGCGCAACGAGCGCCTCGCCGGTCAGGTCGGTGACGATGGAGTCGAGCAGCCGATCGGCGACAATGCTATGCTGACGCGCCTGCGCCAGAAGCGAATTGCCGATCACCCGGCGGTCGTTGGTGTAGTCGTCGACGGCTTTGGCGGCAGACTCCTCGTACTGGGCGACCTCGCCGCGCACCGCGGCGATGCGTTCCGGGTTCCATGGCGCCAGCTTACTGAGGTGCTCCTCCATCCGCGCTCTGGCTGTTGCAGCATTGCGCTCCGACAATGTCAGCTGGCTGACCGCGAGGTCGGTCATCCAGTAACGCATCTCGCCAAACCTGATCCGTGCGCTGTCCGCCTGTTCGATTCCCTTGAGCAGTCCGGCGGCCTTGACCATGCCGGCCGAATTTTCGCGCAGCGTGCGGGTCAGGTAGAAATTCGTCGCGATCAAGACGAGGAGAGCCGCACCCGCCAGCAGGATCAGCCGCGTCCGGATCGTCAGCTGGGCCATAATCACACTCCCGCCGCCGCCCGGCCGCCTCAGTGATAGAGGGTGATGCTGATGACCGCCCCGAGGTCACTCATTTTACCGCCCTCCTTCGGGTAGCCGGTGATGTCCGTTTCGCCTTTCGGCGAACCGTGGCAGACGAGACAGGACTCCGCATAATATTCGGGAACCGCGACCCGGAACGCGGGACGTCCGTTGGTCTCGACGACGCCGGAGTAAGATTGCCCCTTGGGCCATCCGGCACCGAGCAGCTTTGTCTTGATGATGTCGGCCTCCCAAGCGTCGGGCCGAGCCTTGCGGTTGCGCACCAGCTCGGGCGGCGCGGTGACCTTCACCTCGGCCTCACCCTTGGCCATTTGATTGAAGTCCTCGCTGACGAGACGGCCGAACACCGAGGGGATAAAGCCTTTGAACCCGGTCCCCTTCTCGTTGATCGTCGCCCGGTTTTCGTTGGTCGCGGCGACGATCGCGGCCATCATCGCGCGCAACAGCCGCCCCTTGCGCGAGTTCGGGTCGATTTTCGTCGGGTCGCTGCCGGTTGCCTTCGCATAGCTCTTGACGGCCTGGTCCAGCACCACTTGACCACTCAAATGCTTGTCGCCGAGCTCCGGATTGTTGATCAACTCTTGATTGTTGGAGATGACAGTGCGCGCGTCCCGCAACATCTCGGCTAAGCTTTGCGCGATGACGGCATCCTCATCGGCCGGCGGAGCCGCTCCGACCGCCGCAGAAGCTGCCGGGCCAGCGATCAGCAGCGCGAGGAACACGGTGCGCAGACAAGCCACGACGGCTTAGTCCGAGGCGCCCGGCAACCGGCGCAGCTCTTCCTTGAGCAGGTCGAAATCGACCGGCTTGGAGAGGAACTGGAATGCGCCGGCCTCTTCTGCCTGCCGGCGGCGTTCCTCGTCGCCATAGGCGGTCACCATCATGACCGGCAGATCGGGTCGCCGTGTCTTGATTTCGCGCAACAAGCTCAGCCCGTCCATCCCGGGCATATTGATGTCCGACAGGATCACGATCAGCTCGGGGCGTACCCCATTGGCCAGCTTGTCGAGCGCCTCCTCGCCGGAGGCGGCGAAATGGAGGACATAGATGCCCTGTCGCGCCTCGCGGCGAAAACGCTGGCGAAACATTTCGGCGACATCGGGCTCGTCATCGACGACGAGGATGCTGAAGCTCATCAAGTCATCCCTGCTGTTCCCGCCCGCCGGGAGCGCGGCAGGCAAATCGTGAATTCGGTGAACTCGCCCAACGTGCTGTCGACATCGATCGTTCCGCCATGCTGCTGCGTGATAATGTCATAGCTGATCGATAGGCCGAGCCCCGTGCCTTCGCCGGTCGGCTTGGTCGTGAAGAACGGTTGGAATAATTTGTCGCGGGATTCTGGCGGAATTCCGGTTCCGTTGTCGCGCACCCGGATCTCGACCGCCGCGTCGAGGTCTTTGGTGGTAACCTTCAGCACCGGACGAAATCCGTCGCCCGTCGCGCGCCGGCGCTTGTCGGCAGCGTAGAAGCCGTTGCCGAACAGGTTCAAGAACACGCGCGTCACGTCCTGCGGCACCAATTCGATCGGGGCAATCCCGCGCTCGAAGTCGCGGTCCAAGGTGATGTTGAAGTTCTGATCCTGGGCGCGGGCGCCGTGATAGGCGAGGTTGAGCGCCTCCTCGACCAGCGCGTTGATGTCGGTCGATTGCCAGTCGCCGCTGCCACCGCGCGAATGCAACAGCATACTCTTGACGATCCCGTCGGCGCGCCGTCCGTGCTCGGCGATCTTTTCGAGATTGCCCGTCAGCATCCCGACGATCTCGTCGATTTCGGCGCGCGTATCCTCGCCAAGGGAGTCCACGGCGGGTGCGGCCGTCTGCTTCAACTCGCCGAGCAACTCGACCGAGAGGTCGGCGAAGTTGTTGACGAAATTGAGCGGGTTCTTGATCTCGTGGGCGATCCCAGCAGTCAGCTGGCCCAATGAAGCCATCTTCTCGGCGTGGATCAGATTGGCCTGCGCTGCCTTCAACTCCTGCAATGCGGTCTCTGCAATATCGCGCGCCGCGCGGATTTCGGTCTCGGCGCGTTTGCGTTCGGTGATGTCGCCGTAGATCAGCACGAAGCCGCCGCCCGGCACCGCGTTGCGCCGCACCTCGATGACCCGACCGTCCGGGCGCGTGCGTTCCATACGCAATTCCTGCTCGGTTTCTTCGAGGGCGCGGCTCAGCTCCTCTTCGAGATCGGCCGAAGCGTATTCGCCACGCTCAGCGAGATAACGGAAATATTCAGCGTAGCTCGGCCGTTCCGAGAGGAAGGCGTCCGGCAGATCGAGCATATATTGGAAATTGCGGTTCCAGGCGGCGAGGCGCAGCTCGGAATCAAACATCGCCACACCGTCGCCCATATTGTCGAAGGTGACGCGCAGTTCGGCCTGGCGCTGGCGGATTTCGCTCAATAACCGGGCATTATCTACCGCTATCACCGCTTGCGCGGCAAAGTTCTGCAACAGCGCGATCTGCTTATCGGTGAACGGCCGAACCTCAGTCCGGTAGATTACGAATGCGCCGACGAGCGCTGCGTCCTTCCTCAGCGCTACCCAAATCGCGGTGCGTCCACCATACTCGTCGGCCAGCCGTCGCCGTACCGCATTGCCCGACCGGTAAACATCGTCGGCGGTAATGTCGGGGATGTGAACGATTTGCTCACCATGGACGAGCTGGTAGAGCGCCATACCCGGTGTGGGCGCGGTCGCGCCGGGTCCAGGTTCGTAGCCGCGCCAGGCGGCAGCGCGGAACACCACACCGTCAAAAGTCACCAGTTGACCGAAGGCTGCTCCGCAGAGGCTCAACGCCTTTTGAAGCATCGCGTCGAACACCGGCACGAGATCGCCGGGCGAGGAATTGATAACCTGCAATACCTCGGCCGTGGCAGTCTGCTGCTGCAATGCCTCACGCGTCTCGGTAATCAGGCGCGTGTTCTCGATCGCAATGACCGCCTGATCGGCAAATGTGCGCACCAATTCGATCTGCCGTTCTGTGAACGGCTCGACCCGTTCGCGCGCCAGCACGATGACTCCGATCGGTTGCCCCTCGCGCAATAGCGGCACGCCGAGGGCCGTGCGCTGTTTGCCCAGCGTTACCGCCTCCGACAGCCGATATTCCGGGTCGGCGGCGACATCGGCGACATGGACGACCTTGCCGTCGAGCACTGCCCGCCCAACCATGGTGCCGCGGTCAGCCGCCACTGGGTGCGACCGCAGGAAGCCCTCGAATTCCGCCGGAAAGCCGTAATTCGCCGCCATCCGGTAGACCTCGCCTTCGCGACGGGACACCAAGGCCATCTCGGCCTGACACAGCCGCGCCGCGGTCTCGCTCAGAGTATCCAGCACCGGCTGTAAGTCGAAGGTCGAGCGGCTGATGACTTTGAGTACGTCGCTTATGGCGGTCTCGTAGTCGAGCGATTCCCGGGTTTCGGTCAAGAGTCGCGCGTTTTCCATCGCGATCACCGCCTGCGCGGCAAAGTTCTGCAACAGTGCGATCTGCTTGTCGGAGAACGGGCGAACCACTCGGCGGGCGACGATAAACGCGCCCAGCGGAACGGCATCCTTCACTAGGGCTACGAACATCAGAGTACGGACGCTCCCGAGTTCGACCGCTGCGAGGGCCGCCGGATCACCGGTTCGATAGAGCTCGGACGCGGCGATATCGAGAATCTGCACAAGGCGCACGCCGCGCGTCAGTCGCGCCATCGGGTGATGTTCGCTCGGCGGACGACGCTCCCATTGGTCGCGCAGAATCTCGACAAATTCCGCGGAGAGCCCTCGCGAAGCGGCAAACCGCGGCTGGTTGCCATCGAAAGTCCACAGAGAACCCTGAACGCCCTCACACAGGCGCAATGCTTTTTCGAGCATCGCGTCGAACACCGGGACGAGATCGCCGGGCGAAGCATTGATGACCTGTATTACCTCGGCCATCGCGGCCTCGCGGGCGAGCGCCTCGTCGCGCTCGGCGGTCCTCGCGTCGAGCTGGCGCCGAAGGGCGGCTACGGTTTGCCTAAAATCGATCGCGGTATCGTCCGGCATTGCTTTCTTGTCGGCCTTCCTACATCACACGCCACGATACCCTTCCGTCTCCCGCCCTGCCAGCAAGAGTGCAAGATCGTCGTGGCCAGATCCCGTGCTTTAAACTTTGCCGCGCCCGTCGCGAAGATCTGCACTTGTCATCGGCGCGGACGCCGCTTCAAGCGGGCGCAGCGTGCGACCGCTTCGGCTACCCCGCCCCGATACGCCTGACCAAGTCCGAATAAGCGACGAGCTGCGGATCGGTTGTGTAGAGAGTTGCGGGCTCGACGATCGCCTGCGCGACGAGAACGCGGTCGAACGGATCGCGGTGCGGTCAAATGGCGAGTTTTACAACGCCGAGAAAGGCTGGACCGCAACGGTCTTGCCGCCTTCGTTGATATATGGCCAGGATCAACCTGCTCGATAATGTCATCGTTGGCAGCCCAGGATCATGATGCAGTTCGTCATGCAGCCCGGCATGGTTACCAATACCCGCTCTGGTGGGTCGCGCCGCTATTGGTCGGCCTCGCAGCTCTCGGCGCAGTGCTCTTCGAATTGGCCGTCCATCAAATGCCTGTCGATCGAGCTCCGCCGCAGGCACAATGACGTAGCAGCAGCGATATTTTCAGTCGTCGGAGTGACCTTCGCGGTGCTGCTGGCATTCGTCGCCATGCTCGCCTGGGAGGGCTTCAATAAGGCGAAGGCCGCCGCCTACGCGGAGGCTGCAACCGTGCTCGACGTCTTCAATGCTTCGGTCGGATTGGCCGGGCCTGAGACCTCCCAGATGCGCGAGGCCATCGTCGGCTACCTCGAGATCGTGGTCAGGGTCGAATGGCCGGCGCAGGCTGAAGGCCGGATCGTCGACCGGGGGAAGGCCTATCTGGAGAAGCTGAACACGTCGGCGACCGGTCTCAAGCCGTCCGGCGTGACGGACGGCAATTTGCACGCGCAGTTGCTGCAATCCCTGGCGCGGCTGTCAGACGCAAGACAGCACAGATTGCTGGCTGCCGAAACGACCATTCCCGCGGTCGTTTGGATCGTGACGATCGTCGGCGGGGCGCTCACGATTGCCTTCGGCTCCTTCCTCGGCGTTCCGAGCCTCGGCATGCATCTTGCCATGTCGGCCATACTGGCGATTTCCGGAACGCTGGTGCTGATCCTGATCATTGCGGTCAGCAACCCGTTTCGCGGCGATTTTCGGGTGTCGACCTTGCCGTTCGATCGGGTATTGACCCAAATTCAGGCGTCGAAAATCACAGATCGATGACGATGTCACCCGTGGGCCGGGGGCAACAGATCAACACACTGCCATTGGCCGGCGGCTCGACCGGGTCGGGGCGATAGCCGACAGCACCGACAACGGGTCCGTCGCCCTGCCTCAGCGTGAAATTGCCGCGTGGCGCGCTCGCCTCGAGCACGTCGCTGACCTTGACTTGAGCCTCGATATAGGCCCCGGCTGCGCCATGAGTTTCGCGCTTGACGCTGATCCTGTAACAGTGCTCGCTCGGCTCGCCCGACAGCGAATAGCTGCGCCGCAGAGCGGGCGCGTCAGGTGCCGGCTTTAGCCGCAGCACGATGAACTGCCCGGGTAAAGCAGCCTGCAGAGGCTGTCCGTCGGCGGGCTCGAGGATCAGTGATGTCACATTGCTGCTCTCGCGGTTCTTGCGCACGACGAGCAGCGGCCGGAATCCCGTCCAGGCCGGTGGCGGGCCGGCCGTGGAGGCGGGCCCACGGCCTCGGCCACCCGCAGGCGCTACTCGGTCGACGGCGAGGTCGGGCCGCTCGGCCTCCTTGATCTCTAGAAAGATCCCCATTTCCTCGCGCTTCGCCCAATCGACGATCTCCGCAATTGTCGGAACGCGCGTACCGGCAAATCGAGCATCAAAGCGGGCTCCGGCGTCGAGACTGCGGATCTGCTCCAGCCCGAGGTCCGCGACGAAGCCGTGACCGTCAGTGGTGCGGTCGAGCGTGCGGTCATGAAGCACGATCGG
>DASQCY010000089.1:0-2431 GCA_035634495.1 Allostellaceae bacterium | reverse complement strand
GTGCTGATGCGGGCGCGGATCGACCGGCTCGGCGCCGACGCCCGCGACACGCTCGGGCTCCTCGGCGCCTATGTCACCGAGACGATCCAAGGCCTTGCCGATCTCGTCGCCTTTCAAGCGATGGACGGACGGCGCCGGGGTTTTATGGACCTCGTCCGCGGCTATCAGCGCATCCGCCTTGAACTATTGCGCGATCTGTCCTCGCAGACGGCTCAGCTCGAGATTGCGACCGGGCTCGGCGGGCTCGCGGTCGCGGTCGTCGGCGCTCGGCTCGCCGCCGAGCACCAGCTTGCGGCGACGACCTTGCCGTTGTTGATCCTGCTGGCATTGGCTTCGTTTCTGCCGATCTCGGAGATCGCCAATGTCAGCCGGCAGCTCGCCGATACGATCGCCTCGACGCGCCGCTACTATGCCGTGCAGCGCGAGCAGCCCGCGGTCACTGACGGCCCCCTTTACCCGCCGGCGCCGGCGGGCGGCTCGACGATCCGTTTCGAGGGGGTGAGCTTTTCCTATCCCGGGGCCCGGCGACCGGCGTTGAGCGACATTCAGCTCGAGGTTCCGGCCGGAAGCACGATCGCGTTAGTCGGCCCCTCGGGTGCCGGCAAGACGACGATCGCGAACCTTTTGTTGCGCTTCTGGGATCCGAATGGCGGGCGGATCCTGATCGACGGCGTCGATCTGCACGACTTCCAACTCGACCATCTGCGGGCAAGAATGTCGCTCGTCTCGCAGGACACGTATCTCTTCAACGACACCTTGCGCGCCAATGTGTTGCTGGCTCGACCCGAGGCCGGAGAGACGGCGATCCGCCGCGCGCTCGAGCAGGCCGCCCTCGCCGATTTCGTCGCGAGCCTGTCCGAGGGGCTCGACACGATGGTCGGCGAACGCGGCGTCCAGCTGTCGGGCGGGCAGCGCCAGCGCGTCGCGATCGCCCGCGCTTTCCTAAAAAACGCGCCGACCCTGATCCTCGACGAAGCGACCTCGCACCTCGACGCGGTCAGCGAGGCCCAAGTGCGCGAGGCACTCGACGCGCTGATGCGCAACCGCACGACCATCGTCATCGCCCATCGCCTGTCGACCGTGCGCGACGCCGATCGGCTCGCCGTGCTCGATCGCGGCCATCTCGTCGAGACCGGCAGCCATGGCGAGTTGCTCGCCCGTAATGGGCTCTATGCGCGGCTGATCCGCCGCCAGCTCGCCGGCGCACAGCAACCGCTTCGTCTAGCCGGGAATTAACGTACCGGGTTTAGTGAGATGAAAATCGACGAAGCCCTGGAGACGGCATACCCTCAAAAGGTTGCCCGAGACATCATCATCGGCATGTCTCGCCCGATCAATCAACATCTCATCAAACTGGTCGGCTTCAGTTTTTCTCCGGAACTGCGTCGCCACTTCAAGCATGAACTGGAAAACTGGCTTGACGAGATCCAGAGGATCCGGTTGAAGCCGACTACCAGGACCGGATCATTCAAGTTCTATTTTGACCCCCTGTTCGATTACCCGTTCGGCGGGATCGAAGTTCAGAATATGCGAGCAATGATGCAATTTGTGTCCAGCCGCTGTGAAAGCATCGAGCCGACGAAATCACCCGAAGAACTGGTCGCCTGGTTGAAAGAGTTTCATAGGGAGCTGGCGGGGCGTCTTCATCGAGGAGAAGCGGTCCTCGACATGATCCCCGAGTAACGGGGGCACTAGGCCTGCCGCCGGACCGGAAGCCGCGTTGGCGCAGCGGGCGTCCTCATCGCGCGACCGAGCGGCCGCTGACCTCGGCGCCAGCGTCGGGCGACATCTTCAAAAAGAACGGCACCGACAACAGCGAGATCATCGCGACCCCGACAAAGGCCGGATAGAAATCGGCCGCCGTCAGAGCAGCCCCGCCGCGCAAGGCCAGCACCACCTGCAGCAGCAGCGCCCCGGTGGCGACGCCGACGGTCTGCGAGAGCTGCTGTGCCATACTGGTCAGGCTCGTCGCCCGGCTCAGCATCGCCGGCGGCACATCGGCATAGCTCAATGTATTGATGCTGGTCATCTGCAGCGAGCGGAAAAAACCACCTGCCAAGAGGGCAAGAAAGATCACCAGATGCGGCGTGTCGGGCCGGAAGAGGCTGTAGCCGAACAGAAAGAGCACACTGATCACCGCATCGCCGACCAACACGATGCGAAATCCCAGGGTGCGGATGATCCGCGCTGCAGTCATCTTCATCGTCATCGCGCCGGCGGCGCTGGCGAAGGTCAACAGCCCGGACGACAGCGCGTCGAGCCCGAACCCGACCTGCAGCATCAGCGGCAGCAGAAACGGCAGCGCCCCCAAACCCATGCGGAACAGGAAACCACCGATCGACGCAGCCGCATAGGTCGGGATTTGAAACAGCGCCAAGTCGATGATCGGATGGGCGACACGGCGAGCATGGCGCACATAAAGCACCGTGCA
>DASQCY010000088.1:0-3546 GCA_035634495.1 Allostellaceae bacterium | reverse complement strand
TTCGAGGAGGACGCGGTCTACGACCAGCGCGACGCCGACGGCTTCATCCGGCTCAACGCGCTCCGCCTGCGCCTTGCCGCCCGGCGCGACCGCTGACCCCGCGGGGTTGCGGCAGTCCACTCCCGTTGTTTTATTCCGCTGCCGGCCGTGCAGTTTTCGTTGATTACGTGTGACGGTTTCGTTGTTCTTTCGCATGCGACATCAGCCTCTAGAGCGCTGATTCGACGTACTCTTCTGGGAATAGGCGACCCTTGCCAGCGGCTGCGTACACGATTTACGTTGTATTTTCGCTCGCTTTAAGGGACCGCCTGCGTCAGCGCAGCTGACGTTGCGCGTCCAGCCAACCGATAATGATCCGGTTGAACACTTCGGGGTGCTCGACATTTGGGAAATGGCGAGCGTTGGCGATCTCCTCGTAGCGGCCGCCGGGAACCAGCCCTGCGAGATGCCGGTTCTCGCTCGCCGGTGTGCCCGGATCGTCGGCGCCGCACACCACCAGGGTTGGGACGCGAAGCGCGGGAAGCTGCGCCGTGAAGTCGAAATTCATGATCGCTGCCGAGCAGCCGAGATATCCGGCTGGCGTCGTCGCTGCGACGGTGTCACGGATCTGCTTCCACCGTCCAGGGTTCCTAGGCTTAAACGCATCGGTAAACCAGCGTTCCATGGTCGGGTCGGCGAGCGGCTCGAGCGAACTGGCTTGGCGCACCGTGCTCATCCGCTCGTCCCACAGCGTCGCCGCCCCCTTCGGGCTCGCCGGCAGGGTGTCGCTCCACAGCGCCGAAATCAGCTTGGTGCCGTGCTCGATCGCAAAGGCTTGGCCGATCATGCCGCCGATCGACAGGCCGACATAGTGCACGCGGGGAAGCGTGAGCGCCTCGAGTGTCGCGGCAACGTCGCCCGCGAGCGTCTTCATCGTGTAGTCGCCGGCGACCGGGTCGCTGCCGCCATGCCCGCGCATGTCGACGCGCAACACGCGAAACCCGGCTTGCAGCAGCGGCGGCATCTGCTCGGCCCACATCCCGCTGTCGGATGCCAGCGAATGCGTGATGCAGACGACAGGTCCATCTTCGGGGCCGACGAGATCAAAGTAGAGACGGCGGCCGGCGAGCGGCAACAGCATGGCAATTCCTCCGTATCCGAAACGCTGGGACCCGAGCTTACGACGGAACCATGACCGGAAGCCCGGTAACGATCGGGTGAGCGAGGTAGAGAACGGCGTAGAGCAACAGGCCGGCGGCGACTCGCAAGAGGCCGATTTCACGCCAGCGCAGCTTGGTACGTCCCGTCAGGAGTGCCGCAAACGGCACGTTCGAGGTGAGTTCGGCCAGCCGCGCCCAGTTGCTGCCGAGGGCGAGCTGCTTCTTGCGGTCGATCAACACTGTGCCGCCGAGCGCCAGGGCGGCGAGCGAGCCGAAAAACAGCACCGCGCTCAAATCGCCGTTGGCGATCAGATGAGCAACTGCCCACAGCCCGATCGCCCACATCACCGGATGGCGCGTAACGCTAAGGATGCCTGGGGCCGGGTCGTCCGCCCGAGCCGATCGCTCCATGCCTACCGCGGTCGGATTGCGCGTCGAATAGCCGGCGACCAGCAAGATCGTTGCGAGCGGCATGACCGAAACCGGAACGAGCGCCGTCCATCGCTGTCGCGGCCACAGCACGATCGTCGGTGCGGCCGAATAAGCGGCCACAAACCAGGCGAAGATCACTAGCGAGGTCAGCGAATATACTGCGAGAAAGCCGCGCTCGCCGAGCTGGTCGCGTAGCGAGCCGCGCAATCGCGTGCTCGACAGCAAAATGTGGCTGCCGCAGAAGGCGACGCCGGCGATGACGAGCGAGAGAAGCCCTTTGTCCACGGAACCGCGTTCTCACCCGCCGGGCAAGCTGGCGATTTCGCCAGACAGCCTGGCGATCAGCTGGCGCGGCTCGCCGGCGACGCGCACGATTTTGCTCCGGCTCGCGGTGCCGACAACGATCGACAGATCCCGCCGCGGCAGGCGCCAAGCCCGGGCGAGGAGCTGCAACAGCGCTTCGTTGGCCCGCCCGTCTTGCGCCGGTGCCGTGACCGAGGCTTTGACCGTGCGCCCGCCTTCCGCGGTGGCGATGATCCCGAGCAGACGATCTGACTTCGCCCGTGGCGACAGGCGGATTGCCACGCGCAGGCCGTCGCGCGTCGGGGTGATCGGGCCGTCAGGCAAGGTATTCGAACATCAAATCGCGCAAGAAATACAACAGCAGGATCAAAATCACCGGCGAAATGTCGATCCCGCCGAGATTCGGGAGGAAGGATCGGATCGGCCGCAATGCCGGTTCGGTAATTCGCCAAAGAAAATCGTTGGCCGAGGCGACGACACGATTGTAGCGGTTGACGACCCCGAAGGCGAGCAGCCAGCTCAACACCGCCTGGGCGATCAGCAGCCAGATAAAGATCGTGATCACCGTGTTGACGAGGTGGAGGAACGCATACATCAGACCGGAGCCCCGGCGGCGGCTAGTGGCGCGGGGACCGTAGCGTCAGCGGCAGGGGTCCGCAAGTCGGGCACGACGCGAACGCCACGCGCGATGGGGCTTGTGCCCCTCGGGAGCCGCGCTTGACAGGGTGCAGCACCATCACCATAGTCCGCCGCGGTCGAGGCGAAGCGCTCAAGACGCGAAATGGGGCCGTAGCTCAGCTGGGAGAGCGTCGCGTTCGCAATGCGAAGGTCAGGGGTTCGATCCCCCTCGGCTCCACCAAATTGGGTTTGTCCGGTCAGCTCTTGACCGTCGTCTTCGGTCCAGCCGCCGCTATCCACCGCTCCGCTTTCTCGCGTTCGAAGGCGGTTCGAAGGGCGGCCGCTAGCGCCTCGCGGCGGTAAGGTTTTGCGATAAATGTGAAATCCTCGTCCATCACGCGCGCTGCCCACTGGGTGTAGCCCGTCACTAGTACAATCGGCAGCCCTGGACGGAGCTTGCGCAATCTCCGAGCCAGCTCGAGCCCGCTCATTCCCCCCGGCATCACGACGTCGGACAATACCAGCTCGATCGTCGGATCCTGTTCGATCAAGGCCAATGCAGCCTGGCCGTCTCTGGCCTCGACTGCTTGATAGCCGATGTCCCGCAATACCTCCATCGTCACCCGGGCGACCTCGGCCTCGTCCTCGACAACCAGGATGCCGGCCGACGCCTTCAAGGGCGCGGCGGTGGCCACATCGGACGGAGCCGCTGGGTGCTCCTCCGCCTCTGCCCGCGGTAGAAAAAGCGTAATCGATGTACCCTTGCCGATCGCGCTCGCGATCGAGACGGCGCCGCCGCTCTGCTGGGCGAATCCATAGACTTGGGAAAGGCCGAGCCCCGACCCCAGCCCGATCTCTTTTGTCGTGAAATAGGGCTCGAACGCCCGCGCCACCACTTCCGGGGCCATGCCAGCGCCGGTGTCGGACAATGTTACAGCAACAAAGTCGCCCACCAACCCTCCGCTCGTGGGATCGCCGATATCAAAGGTGACATTGTGCGCCCCGACCCGGAACCGGCCGCTCTCCGGCATGGCGTCACGCGCGTTCACTCCAA
>DASQCY010000087.1:0-5957 GCA_035634495.1 Allostellaceae bacterium | reverse complement strand
GCGCGGTAGGATCTCGCTTGTGGGCAGGAAGGCCAGCCGGTCGCCGCCGATATCGACCAGCACCGCGTCGAGCGCCGGCACCAGTCGGCGCACGCGGCCGAGATGGATGCTGCCGGCCTCGCTTCGGTCGCCGCGTTCGACAAAGAGTTCGACCGGAACGCCGTCCTCGAGCAGCGTAGCGCGCCACTCGCCCGGGCCGGCGGCGATCAGCAGCTCGCAGAGCAAGGCGGTCGGTAGCCGCGGCCGGTGAGCAGCTGAGCCGTCTCGAAGAGCGGCAATCCGACCACATTCGAATAAGAGCCTGACACCCAGCGGATCAGAGCAGCGGCTCGGCCCTGGATAGCATAGCCCCCTGCCTTGCCACGCCATTCATCGCTGCAAAGGTAGGCCGTGATCTCGGCCTCGCTCAGGCGCTTGAACGCGACTTGACTGTCGACCCGGCGCAATATCAGCCGCTCGTCCGGGCCTGCCAGCGCAACGCTGCCGTGGACACGATGGCGGCGCCCGGACAACAGCTCAAGGCAAAATCGCGCAGTAGCCGGCTCCGCGGGTTTCGGCAGGATGCGGCGGCCGCAAGCGACGACTGTGTCGGCGGCCAGAATATAAGCGTTGGGATGCCGCGGCATCACGGCCCGCGCCTTTTCCTCCGCGAGGCGCATCGCATGAGCCGGCGGCAGCTCACCGGGCCGCGGCATTTCGTCGATATCGGCGGGATCGACCCGGTCGGGCTCCAGCCCGATTTGCTGAAGCAGAGCGAGCCTGCGCGGCGAAGCGGAGGCGAGCACGAGGAGCGGCGCTGTCATCACAGGGTTATCCCCGCAGATGCAGCACGCAAATCAGGGTGAACAGGCGGCGCGCCGTGTCGTGGTCAATGACGACCTTATCGGCGAGCCGCTCCGTCAACAACGTCGATCCCTCGTCGTGCAGCGATCGCCTCCCGACGTCAATCGCCTCGATCTGCGCCAGGCTCGCACGACGGATCGCCTGGTAATAGTTTTCGCAGATCATGAAATAGTCTCGGACGATACCGCGAAACGGAGCGAGTGGCAGGACGATCGTCTCGCTCGCCCCGTTTATCGCCGATCGAATATCGATGCTCAGTCGGTTCTCTTCGATAGCCAGATGGAGATGAAACGGCCCGTCGAGCCCGGAGGCGGGCACAAAGCGGTTCTCTTCCAACAAATCGAAAATCGCGACCGCTCGCTCGTGCTCGATATCGGGGCTGCGGCGCACCACGGTGTGCTCGTCGAGAGTAATGCCGGCGATCCGCCTCTCGCTCTGGGGGTCGCCCATGGCCTTCGGTTCATGCCGTGCGAGGGAGCCGGACCGATAGCGACAGCGCATGCGCCTTCAGCCCTTCCGCCTCGGCAAGACGGATCGCCGCGGGCGCAAGCGCCGCTAAGCTCGCGGCGTCGCAGCGAACGAGCGAGCTGCGCTTGAGGAAGTCGAGGACGCTGAGGCCGGAGGCGAAGCGCGCGCTGCGCGCTGTCGGCAGGACATGGTTGGGCCCCGCAATATAATCGCCGATGGCCTCAGGGGTGTGGCGGCCGAGAAAGATCGCGCCGGCATGGCTGACCCGCTCGGCCAGCGCGTCGGCCTCGTCGATCGCCAGCTCGAGATGCTCGGGAGCGATCCGGTCGATCAGCGCCGCCGCCTCTTTCCAGTCAGCGACGAGGAGGATCGCACCGTGCGCCTGCCAGCTCGCCCGCGCGATTTGCGCTCGCGGCAATCGCGCCAGATGGTGCTCAACCGCGGCCTCGACCTCGGCCGCGAAGGCGGCATTATCGGTGACCAGGATCGCCTGAGCCGCGCTGTCGTGCTCTGCCTGCGACATTAAATCGGCAGCGATCCATTGCGGATCGTTGCGCCGATCGGCGACGACGAGAATCTCCGAGGGACCGGCGATCATGTCGATCCCGACCTGGCCGAAGACGCGCCGCTTCGCGGCAGCCACGTATGCATTCCCCGGCCCGACGATCTTGTCGACGGGTGCAATCGTCGCGGTGCCGAAGGCGAGCGCCGCGACGGCCTGCGCCCCGCCGACCCGGTACACCTCGTCGATCCCGACCAGCTGGGCGGCGGCGAGAACGAGCGGGTTGAGGACGCCGCCGGGAGCCGGCACGGTCATCACCAACCGCCCGACGCCAGCGACTTTGGCGGGGATCGCGTTCATCAGCACCGAGGACGGGTAGGCGGCGGTACCGCCGGGGACATAAAGCCCGGCGGCCGCAATCGGGCGCCAACGATTGGCGAGCCGAACCCCGAGCGCATCCACATAATCGATTGCCGGCGGCAGCTGAAGGCGATGAAAGCTTTCGATCCGTCCGGCGGCGAACCGCAGCGCGGCGACCGTTTCGGGCGGGGCCGCAGCAGCCCGCTCGGCAATCTCGCGGCGCGGAACGCGCAGGCCGGAAACCGGAAGGTCAACGCCGTCGAAGCGGTTTGTGTAATCGATCAGCGCGGCATCACCGCGGCGCGCGACATCCTCGACGATCGCCGCGACCACCGAATCGACATCCGCCTCGCTCTCCCGCTTGGCCTCAAGCAATCGCCGGAAAGCCGTTTCGAACCCGGTTTCGCGCGTTGCGAGCCTAACCGGCATCAGCCCTCCCTAAGCTTGCGGCCGGTCGGCGAATTCGAGTTTCACGACGCTGCCGCCCTATCGCGTGGCGAAAGCGCTCGATCCAACCGCCGACCTCTTCCGGGCGGGTCTTCAGCGCCGGTCGGTTGACAATCAGCCGCGAGCTGACCTCGGCGATGCGCTCGATCTCGATCAGACCGTTCGCCTTGAGGGTAGCCCCAGTCTGGACGAGATCGACTATGTGGTGGCAGAGACTGAGGTCCGGGGCGAGCTCGACTGCACCGTTTAGCTTGATGCATTCCGCTTGGATGCCGCGCGCTGCAAAATGGCGGCGGGTGATCTCCGGATATTTCGTGGCCACCCGGATGTGGCTCGCGCGCCCGAAATCCTCCCGCGCGACCCAATCGGCAGTCGCCGCGACTGCGATACGGCAATGCCCGACATCGAGGTCGAGCGGCGCGTAAATCTCCGAATAGTCGAATTCCATTAGCACGTCGTTGCCCGCGATGCCGAGCTGGGCGGAACCAAAGGCGACAAAGGTGGCGACGTCAAAGCTGCGCACCCGGATCAGATCGAGCGTAGGTTCGCTGGTCGCGAAGCGAAGTTGACGCGAGCCGGGATCCTCAAAGGCAGGCTCCGGCGTGATACCGAGACGTCGCAACAGTGGCATCACCTCGCCGAGGATCCGACCGTTCGGCAATGCCAAGATTAATGGTTTGTGAGAATGGCTTGGATTCGCTGCGGCGCTCACATCCGCTCATCCACATCATGCCAGGGTTGCCATGGGGTCGGCCAGGGTTCCCCGAGATCCTGCGCATGGCAAAGGATGCGGCTGACCTCCAGCCGTATCGCAGCACCGTCGGAGAATTCGAGCAGGATCGCGTCCTCCGTGCCGTCGCGCTCGGGTCGAATGGCCAGCAGCGACAAGATCCGGGTGCCCTCGCTGCGGCGGAAGCCGTGATAGGATACGCCGACGACTGCTCCAAAGGTAATGCCGCAAAGCGTGCGCTGATAACCGGCCTCGCCGCGCGCCGAGCGCGACGCTCGCTCCCAGCGGAACCGATTGGCGACCATCAGGAACGTATGATCCTGTGGAGCGAATGCGAGGTCGCGGACGGCAACGAGCGCGTCTTGCAGGCAGGCCGAGATCACCGCGAGGTCGTCCAAATCCTCAGCGCGCAGTTTGAAAGCCGCACCGCTCTCGTCAGCGGGCATCGCGCACTCTCTCGATCCGGGCGCCACACGCCGCGAGTTTTTCCTCGAGACGCTCGTAGCCGCGGTCGAGGTGATAGACGCGGTTGATCACCGTCTCGCCTGCCGCGACGAGACCGGCGACGACCAGCGATACCGACGCGCGCAGGTCGGTCGCCATCACCGGCGCCCCCATCAGCGCCGGCACCCCGCGCACCAAGGCCGAGGCGCCATGGACGTTGATGTTGGCACCCATGCGGGCGAGCTCGGGAACATGCATGAAGCGGTTTTCGAAAATCGTCTCCGTGATCATCGACGCACCAGTGGCGGTCGCCATCAGCGCCATGACTTGCGCCTGCAGGTCGGTCGGAAAGCCCGGATAGGGTTCGGTCATGATGTCGACCCCCTCGAGCGAGCCGTCGCGTTGGCGCACCCTGAGCCCGTCGTCGGTGGCCGACACCTCTATCCCGGCCCCCTCAAGGGCGCGCACCAGCGCGGCCACGAGATCGATCCGAGTGCCTGTCAGTCGCACCTCGCCGCCTGTCGCCGCCGCGGCCATGATGTAAGTCCCGGTTTCGATGCGATCCGGGATGATTCGATGAATCGTCCCATGCAATCGGCTGGCGCCGACGATGCGCAGGCGGTCCGTGCCGATCCCGTCAATCCGCGCGCCCATGGCAAGAAGGCATGTGGCAAGGTCGCTGATCTCCGGTTCCCGCGCAGCATTGATCAGCAAGGTCTCGCCTGCCGCGAGCGTGGCCGCCATCAGGAGATTCTCGGTCGCCCCAACCGACACGGTCGGGAAGGCGATTTCGGCGCCCTTCAGACCCTTTGGTGCGCGCGCCTCGATATAGCCTTGACGCAGCTCGACCTCGGCGCCGAGGCGCTGCAACCCTTTGATGTGCAGATCGACCGGCCGTGGTCCAATCGCGCAGCCACCGGGCAGCGATACGCGTGCCCTGCCGCAGCGTGCGAGAAGCGGCCCTAGTACGAGAACTGAAGCCCGCATCTTGCGGACAAGATCGTAGGGTGCGGTGGTCGAAGTGATGTGGGCGGCTGTCAATTCGAGACCATTCCCGCCATCGCCAACTGCTTCCAGTGAGATGGCCACACCATGCTGGACGAGCAAGTTTGCCATCGTCTCGATGTCAGCCAGATCGGGAACATTCTCCAGAATCAGCATCTCCGGTGTCAGCAGGCTCGCTGCCATCAGCGGCAATGCCGCGTTTTTGGCGCCGCCGATCGGGATTACACCCGCGAGCGGCACACCACCTTTGATGCAGATTTTGTCCATCACCTCGTTCCATAGGCCGCCTGCCGGCGCGGCAGCGGCCGCCGGCCCTCGGCCGGCGCGCGCTCGGCCGTCGAGGATGCTTTTACTGGAACCGGGGGGAGCCGCTCAAGCCGGCGGCTCGCGCTCCCGGTCCGTTCCTCGCGATTGCTGAACCGCCCGCCGATCCTGCGCGCGCTTTTGTTCCTTGCGACGCATCAGGTTCTCGCGCAACGCTTTGGCGAGCCTTGCTTCGCGGGCAGCCCGCTCGATACTCTTCCTCGCGGCGATCCGGGGAGGCTCTCTCATCCTGCGATGCAACAAGAGCGCTGCGACGCTGTCAAGGAGTCCACTTGCTGCTCAATGCGGAACTCCCGCGCAGCTGCTGACGATCACGGCAACCTCGCGGCGCGACAGCCTTCGAGTGTGGACCGTCCGGCACGGTGGACCCGCCAACCCGATCGTAACAATCCGGAGATCCGGGTTCAGCGCGGCTCTTGGACCCCGCGAAAACGCGCTCGAGAGCGTATAAATACAACGAAAATCGCGATTACGCCCCCGAAACAGCCGGTCCCTCGTCGATAATAGCAATTAGATCAACTGGTTAGTTCAGAATTTGCGAAGCCGTGGAACAACGAATTCGGTATCGCCGATCAACGAAATCGGTTGCGCCCTCAGGGAGCGGAACAACGTGGTAGAGCCTCGTCTTTACCCTTCGATTCCCTCCGCCGCAAGCACCCTGCAAGGGTTCCACAGTCGATCGACCCGCTTGTCTTGCCAGCCGCCGGGACCTCGGCTATTACCCTCCGGTCGCGCTGGGCTCGATTCCCAGGCCGGGAGGCTGCCGTAGCTCAGTGGTAGAGCACTCCCTTGGTAAGGGAGAGGTCGTAGGTTCGATACCCACCGGCAGCACCA
>DASQCY010000086.1:0-1658 GCA_035634495.1 Allostellaceae bacterium | reverse complement strand
AAACAGCAGCAGAAAAGCGGCTCGGTACCCCAATTTCCGAATCCGTCCGCGTGTTCTATTCCAAACAGTCGTTCATCAAGTCGGTTCCCGCTCACGCATCAGGGCGGCGACGGCGAGGGCATCGGCATCACCGCGGCGTTCGAGCGCAGCGACGACGCGTGGACGATCGACCGCCGGCCGGTTCTGGCTCAGCTTGTATTTGCCTTCCAATCGGCTGACGGCGATGTCAAGCCCGATGATTCCTTTGAGCATCCCTTGGAGGTATGGTTCGGGGAGGTCATGCATGCGCCACGGAGCCGGGCTGCCGGCTTCGTGCCGATCAGACAAACGCTGCAGCAGGCGGCGCAGCCAATCCTCGTCCTCAATCAGGCGAAGCGTCCCGTAGGCGTGGACGTCGACGTAGTTCCAAGTCGGCACGCTCGGACCGGCCGCATACCAGCTCGGCGAAACATAGGCGTGCGGGCCGCTGAAAATCGCCAGAGCCTCGCCGCCCTGGCGGAGATCCTCGACCTGCAGGTTCGGGCGCGCGAGATGGCCGAGCAGGTGCAGTTGCTCGCCCTGGCGCTCGACCAGGAACGGAATGTGGCTCGCGACGAGCCCGGCGGCGCCATGGCTGACGAGCAAACCGAAATCGTGCTGCTCGATATGCGCGATGAGCACCGCAGGACGCGTTTCGGTGAAGTGGGGAGGCAAATAGACCACAGGATCATCTCCAAATTGCCGAGCCCCCGACGGGGGTCAACGCAAATAACTGACGATCAGGGTGGCGAGCAACGCCGCTCCGGAAAAGAAAAGGATTGCCCCCGAACCGCGGCTTATCCATCCGAGATGACGTGGTTCGATAGAATGCCGAACTTGTCCCACGCCGAAACTCAGCGCCAACCACCACAGCAACGAGCCGCCCCAAACTCCGAGAACCAGGATCGATGCGCGGCCGAACGTCGCTTGTGTTCCGCCGAGGCCGATCGCCGTGAAGATGCCGAGGAACGCGAGAACCGTGATCGGATTGGTCACGGCCAGAACGAACGTCGAGGCGAAATTGCTCAACAAGCTTTCAGGATTGCGCTCCGATTCAAGCCCGGCCGGTGGCTCGGCCGCGAAGGCCCAGCCACCGATATAGAGAAGGTAACAGCCGCCGACGATGCGCAACCAGTGCTGATAGTCGATCAACCAGTCGGAAACGACCGTGAGGCCGAACCCCGCAATTATTCCGAAGACCGCGTCAGCGGTGGCCGCGCCGAGCCCCGACACGAAGCCGGCGAGCTTGCCGTCGAAGATCGTGCGTCGGACGCACATGACACCGACCGGGCCGACCGGAACGGCGATGACGACGCCGACCACGATGCCTTTCAAAAAAAACGCCAAAAGCAACTCGACGGGATCCCCGCAACAGCCGCGCCAGTCTCCGGGAACAGGTGAAGGGGCGCAACCCGAAACACAGCCGCTGCAACAGCCCCCCGGCGGCGCTATGCTGTTCACGAAACTACGGAGAGGTCGCAATGACTGATACCGAGGACGCCTTTCTATTCGAGTTCACCTCGATCGATGGCGACAGCCTACCGCTCGAGGCGTGGCGAGGCCGGCCGGTGCTGGTCGTCAACACTGCTTCGTTCTGCGGGTACACACCGCAATACAGCGATCTCCAGGCGCTGTGGCAG
>DASQCY010000085.1:0-2668 GCA_035634495.1 Allostellaceae bacterium | reverse complement strand
ACCGAGGTGGCGGTGCTGTCGCTTGGCGGCATCGTCTATTGCCGATCGGTTCGTGTCGGGGGCGACAAGATGGACGAGGCGGTCATTGCCTATATCCGCCGCAACCATAACCTCCTCGTCGGTGAGAGCAGCGCCGAGCGGATCAAGAAAAAGATCGGTTCCGCCTGCATGCCGGAGGACGGTGAGGGCCGCGTGATGGAGATCAGGGGGCGCGACCTGATGAACGGCGTGCCAAAGGAAATCGTGATCAGCGAGCGTCAGATTTCCGAGAGCCTGGCCGATTCGGTCGGCTCGATCATCGAGGCCGTCAAAGTGGCGCTCGAACACACGGCCCCCGAACTCGCCGCCGACATCGTCGACAAGGGGATCATGCTGGCCGGCGGTGGCGCGCTGCTCGGCAATCTCGACTTGGTGCTGCGGCATGCCACCGGGCTTCCAGTCTCGATCGCCGACGAACCGCTGACCTGTGTGGCGCTCGGCTCGGGCCATGCCCTAGAAGAGATGAAGACGCTAAAAAACGTGTTGATCGATATGTGGTGAGAGTCTTTGATCTGAGCGGCGGAGAAGCAGCACGGCCGCCAGATGTGCCGCCGCGCCGCCCTCGATGGCGGCAATGGTCGGCACAGACACGTCCGCCACCTCCGCGAATATCCGGCAGCTGACGCCCCTGGCTGCCGCAGCAGGGCCAGCCTGGCACCGATATGCTCACCTGGCGAGAGGGAGCGGCCGGTGGAAGCGGCCGGCAATTTTCATCCCGAGCGCGTCAGCCGGCCGCAGGTGAATGTCGGAGCGATCTCTGCCCCGCTCCGCCTGGCCGACGGTCGGGGCGCTGCATCCCGCGCGTACGGCCAGATCGGCTTGAGTAATTCCGGCCGCCTTGCGGGCCGCGCGAAGCTCCGCACCCAGGCGAGAATCGCAACGTTTTTTGCTCACTGGAGCGCGCGAACGTGCCTTTTTTGTGATTAAGGCATATCACAGATAGGGGCCGCGAGCTTGACCCGGTGGACTTAGCAATTCGTCATAGGCTCACTGTGCATCAACCAAGCCCCCAAACCCTTCGTCTGGATCGCCGATCCAAATGCCATCATCGACAAGGTCAGGCGCGGGAAACAAGCATTAGAGCCGGTCCACTAGCGAGGAAAAGAGAGATGGTAAGAACGTCGACTGGCGACCCGCGCTTTTTTACCCGAAGTGGGCCACACCATCTGGCGGCCGTAGCAAAGGCGGCAAGCGGGATTGCGCCTGAACTTGATTTACTTCTAGAAGGCGTGGCCCCACTGCAAACAGCAGGGCCGAACGAGGTGAGTTTTCTGGACAACACACGGTATGCGTCGACACTCGAGCAGACGTTGGCCGGTGCGGTGATCGTGCATCCCGATATGCGGGCCCGGGTGCCGGCAGCAACGGTGCCGATCGTTACGAGCGAGCCATACGAAGGCTGGGCGCGGGTGGCTGCATTGTTCCATCCCATGCCGCCAGTTTCCCCCGGTATCCACCCGGCAGCAATTGTCGCCGAGGGTGCGCGCGTCGATCCCTCGACGGAAGTCGGACCGTTGTCTGTGATTGAGACCGGAGCAGAGATCGGCTCCGGCTGGCGGATCGGCTCTTGCGCGGTAATCGGAAGCGGTGTGGTAATCGGGCCCGATTGCCGGATTGGCACACATGCCAGCCTGAGCCACGCGCTGCTGGGAGCACGTGTGTACGTATATGCCGGCGCGCGCATCGGACAGGAAGGATTTGGCTTCGCCTCCACCAAGGCCGGATTTCTAACGGTGCCCCAGCTCGGGCGGGTAATTTTGGAAGACGATGTGGAGGTTGGTGCCAATACGACGATTGACCGGGGATCGATGCGAGACACGGTGATTGGTGCTGGCTCGCGTCTCGATAATCTGGTGCAGATCGGGCACAACGTCCTCCTTGGCCGGTGCTGTGTCATTGTGGCACAGGTAGGCATTTCCGGGTCGACGGTCCTTGAGGATTTCGTCCGCGTCGGCGGCCAGGCAGCTATGGCTGGCCATCTGCGGATCGGGCGGGGCGCGCAGATCGGGGCGCAGGCGGGTGTGATTTCAGATGCCCCCGCGGGCGCCATACTGCTCGGCAGCCCTGCTCAGCCGAGACAAGAATTCTTCCGGCAAGTGGCTACCCTTAAGCAGATGGCCCGAAGGCGGTTTCATAAGGTCCGCGGCGCTTCGACGCTCTGACCAAGGTCTTCCGCCAGGCGGCCGAGCTCCTGATAATCGCGCTCGATCCACCACCGCAATTTTGTTAGATCGACCAGACGATCAAATGCGCCACATCCTCGCGCAAGGTGGAAAACGACGCCACGTGGAGGCTGCGGCGCTTGGTGCGCGCGGAGACCGCGCTTTTCCATTGGCGGCTACATGTGCTCAAGACAAACCGGCTCGCAGAGCAGGCCCGCTCCTTCGAAGAGTCCCTCCTCGACCGATTTTCTTTCACGACGATCACGGACAAAACCTCGCACACCGAGGCGATGGAAGCGCGAGCGCGGGCAGAATACGAGCGGGACCGGGATGAAGTCCTGATCGGATGCGTGCTCGACGCCGACGCCAAGGAAGGAGACGGTCCGGCGCGCACCCCATCAAGCGATAAGCAGCCCTATTCGTTCTGACCTATCCTTCGGCGCCGACGCCCTTCCTAAGGATCTGCC
>DASQCY010000084.1:0-4481 GCA_035634495.1 Allostellaceae bacterium | reverse complement strand
GAGCGCCACATCGGCTCGGCCGATGGTGCCTCCATCTTGCACGCGGCCGCGGTGCCGGGCGGGTGCGACTGCGTGGCGAGCAGGAAGACGCCGGGAACCAGATAGTCGTAGGAGGCCCACATATCGGTACGAGCCTCGGGGGGCAGCCCGAGATAGGCCGGCGCCGGGTTGTTGACGACCCAGCGTGCGATGCGCAGACCCCGTTCGATCGGCGTGATTTTCGGGCGGCTTTCGCCCCAGCTCATGCTGTTCCGGCCGAGGGTCTTTTCGTGCACATAGCTCAGATGAGTTAGATCGAGCAGATTGTCGTTGATCAGCTCGTAATTGGCCTCGTAGGCGAGCTGGCCGGTTTGCATGAACCAGTCAGGATGGTCGTGTCCGAGGGCAGCCGGGACCAGCGCCGGATCGGCAAGCGCCGGATCGCCCATCCACAGCCAAACCCAACAATCCTGCTCGACGACCGGATAGCTGCGGACCACGGCGGTGCTCGGGATCAAATCTTGGCCCGGAACCTCGACGCACTTGCCCGAAGGCGCGAATTTCAGCCCGTGATACATGCAGCGCAAATCGTCGCCCTCTATGCGCCCGCGCGACAGGGGTGCCAGCCGGTGGCAGCACCGATCCTCCAGCGCCACGACACCCCCGTCAGCCTTGCGGTAAAGCACGATCGGCTCGGCCAACATCGTGCGCGACACGAGACTGTCGGCGGCGATATGGTGGCTCCAGCCTGCGACATACCAGCAGTTGCGTAAGAACATCGTCGATCCTCCCGATCTCGGGAAGACTACGATTTTGAAGGTCGCGTATCCAGGAGCCTCGTCATGATCAAATTCGGTGTCGGCCAGCCCGTGACCCGGCTCGAGGACGCGAGGCTGCTGAAAGGCAAAGGCCGGTATCAGGACGACACCAACCTGCCTGGACAGCTCCATGCGGTGTTCCTGCGGTCGCCGCACGCGCATGCCAAGATCAGGTCGATCCAGACCTCCGCAGCCGCCGCCGCGCCGGGCGTGCACGCGGTTTATACGGGTGCGGATTTCGCGGCCGACGGGCTTGCAATGCCGAAGGCGGCGATGCCGCGCAAGAAGGCCGACGGATCACCGATGTTCGCGCCGCAGCGGCCGGCGCTGGTTGTCGATCGCGCCCGTTACGTCGGCGACCCGGTTGCGATGATCATCGCGGACACATTGGCACAGGCGAAGGACGCCGCCGAACTGGTCGAGGTCGATTACGAGCCGCTGCCTTCGGTCACCTCGACGGCGGACGCCGCGCGGCCCGACGCGCCGCGGGTCTGGGACGAGAACCCCGACAACATCTCCCACACCTACGAACGGGGCGACAAGGCCAAGACCGAGGCGGCCTTCGCGCGCGCCCGGCATATTGTCCGGCGCCGCTATGTGATCAGCCGGGTGCACGCCCAATACATGGAGCCGCGCGGGGCCATAGGCACTTACGATCCCGGCGAGGACCGCTACACCCTTTATGCCGATGTCAACTACCCGCACCGCGTGCGAAACATGCTAGCGAACATGGTCTTCAAGGTGCCGGAGAGCAAAGTCCGGGTCGTCTGCCACGATGTCGGCAGCGGCTTTGGCGCCAAGGGCTGGCAATATGTCGAGCATCGCCTGACCCTGTGGGCGGCAAAGAAACTCGGCCGTCCCGTCAAATGGAGCTGCGAGCGCTCCGAGGTCATCCTCGCCGACGAGCACGGGCGGGACAATATCGGCAAGATCGAGCTCGCATTCGACGACAACGCCAAAATCCTGGCGTTGCGCCTGCATATGATCGCGAATGTCGGCGCCTATATTGCGTCGGATCGCCAGCTGCTCACACCCTTCGGCATGATCGGCACGGTGGTCGGCGTCTACGACATTCCGGCGGCTTATGTCAGCATCGATGCGGTGTTGTCGAACACCAGTCCGACCGCCCCTTATCGCGGCGCCGGACGGCCAGAGGCGATCTATCTGATCGAGCGCGCGATCGAAACCTCGGCCCGCGAGCTCAACCTCGATCCGATCGAGCTCAGGCGCCGCAACATCATTTCGCCTACCGCCATGCCCTACCAGACCGCTCTCGGGCCCAATTACGATTGCGGCGAGTTCACCAAGAACATGGAGACGGCACTCGCCGCGGCCGATTATCGGGGCTTTGCCGCGCGGCGCGAGGAATCAGAAAAACGCGGCATGTTGCGGGGCATCGGTCTCGCCAACGCCGTCGAGGCCGCTGCCGGCCCCGTCCCGGAATATGCCGAAATCCGCTTCAATCCCGGCGGCACTGCGATGCTGCTGATGGGCACCAAGGCGCACGGGCAGGGTCACGAGACGGCATTCAAGCAGATCCTCTGCGAGCGGCTCGGTCTCGACCCGGACGACATCCAATACATCGATGGCGACACCGATCGTGTCGCCTTCGGCATGGGGTCGAACGGCTCGCGCTCGATGGTGGTCGGCGGCTCGGCGCTCAGCCTCGCGGCCGGGAAAATCATCGACAAAGGAAAACGGCTCGCGGGCCATCTGCTCGAAGCCGCCGAAGCCGATCTCGAATTCGCCGACGGCAAGTTCACGGTCGCCGGCACCGACCGCAATATCTCACTGACGCAGGTCGCCCGAACCTCGTTCCAGCCGGCGCGGCTGCCACCCGGGATGGAGCCGGGATTCTACGAGCACGCCACCTACGCCCCCGAGCGCGCCACCTTTCCCAACGGCTGTCACGTCTGTGAGGCGGAAATCGATCCTGAGACCGGCGCTGTCACCCTTGTCGGCTATGTCGTCGTCGATGATGTTGGTACGGTGATCAACCCCCTGACCCTCAAGGGACAGGTGCATGGCGGGCTCGCTCAGGGAATCGGGCAGGTGCTGATGGAGCAGGTCGCCTACGATCGGGAATCCGGGCAGCTGCTCTCCGCCAGCTTCATGGACTACGCGATGCCGCGCGCCGATGTGATGTGCGACATCGCGATCCACGAAAACCCGGTCCCGACCAAGACCAACCCGCTGGGCGCCAAGGGTGCCGGTGAGGCGGGCTGCGTCGGCTCATTGCCGGCGGTCATGATCGCGATCATGAACGCGCTGGAGCCGCTCGGCGTGCGCGAACTCGATATGCCCGCCACCAGCGAGCGGGTCTGGCAAGCCATCCAAAGTGGCCGTCCGCGAGCCTAGAATTGTGGCGAATAACAACGCTTTAACGCCGAGGTCGCCGAGGATATGCAGAGAACGCAAGGGGCTCGGAACCCACTGCGGCCTGCGCGCATCCTCTGCGCTAAGCCTTTTATGTTAGTTGAAGTGGCAGGAAACCGAGCCCCAGGGGCCGAAATCGGCGTGGAACGTGTCGCCGGGGCGCGCCTCGACGATGCGAATGAAGGAGCCGCTGAGCACGATCTGCCCTGGTTCGAGGGCGACGTCGTGGGCGGCGAGTTTGTTGGCAAGCCAGGCGATGCCGTTGGCCGGGTGGCCGAGGACCGCGGCGGCGACGCCCGACTCCTCGATCTGGCCGTTGCGGAGACACAGCGCGGCGACCCAACGCAAATCGGCCTCGTGCGGTTTGAACGGCCGACCGCCGGTGACGAGCCCCGCATTGCCGGCATTATCGGCGATGCTGTCGACGATCGTGCGGGTCTTACCCGTCTCGGGGTCGGTCCGGTGCAGCCGCGAATCGAGGATCTCCAATGACGGAATGAGGAAATCCGTCGCGTTCAACACGTCGAACATCGTGCAGCCCGGCCCGCAGAGCCTCTTGCTAAGGATGAATGCGAGCTCGACCTCGACGCGCGGCGCGGCAAAGGTACCGGCCGGGATCTCGGCACCATCGGCGAAGATCGTGTCGTCCAGCAGGCAGCCGTAATCGGGCTCCTTGACGCTCGATTGCGACTGCATCGCCTTAGAGGTCAGACCGATCTTGTGGCCCAGCACCCGGTACCCTTCCGCGAGCCGGATCGCGACCCAGGCGCGCTGGATGGTGTAGGCGTCCTCGATCGTCGCCTCCGGGAATTGCGCCGTCACTGGACGCATCAGCTCGTGCGTCGTGCGCGCCTGTTCGATGCGGGTGGCCAGCGAGCGGATGGTCTTCTCGTCCAGCATCTCGACACCTCCTCGTTAGAGCATCTGGCCGCCATCGACCGCGATGTTCTGGCCGGTGACCCAGCCGGCGAGCGGCGAACAAAGGAACAGTGCAACTTGTGCTATCTCCTCCGGCCGGCCGAGGCGCCCGAACGGGATGCTTCTGAGGATGCGGCCATAGAGGTCCGGATTGTTCAGTCTGGCGCGCTCCCAGGTGCCGCCGGGAAACTCGATCGAACCGGGTGCGATGCCGTTGACTCGGATTCCCTTGCGGGCAAGCGCGGCAGCCTCGGTCAGCGTGTAATTGAGCACCGCCGCCTTGACGGCCGCGTAAGGGGGCGTGCGAGGTGTGGCGCGCAGCCCCGAGATCGAGGAGATGTTGAGGATCGCGGCGGAACCGGATTTTTCGAGGTAGGGTAATGCGGCGCG
>DASQCY010000083.1:0-5427 GCA_035634495.1 Allostellaceae bacterium | reverse complement strand
TCCCCAATCCGGAGCGAGCAATCGACCCGCAGGCGGCGAACCCGATGGGCGCGCAACGACCTGCTGATCAGGCGGCGAGGGCGTTAAGCTCCTGCCGGAGGGGCACGGGCGCGAACGGCGCCGGCGAGGCGAGTTGGGATGCCCGCCGGCGGCGCCGTGAAAGCGACGGGAGACGCAGCGAAGGCGACGGGCTCGACGAGCGCAGCGGGTGCGAGAACTGCGCCGGCAGCGCCGTGCCAGACGCAGCACGCGGCAAAATCGTGATCCGCCTTGGGCGCCTTGTCAGCCGGTGCTGCGGGAACGGGCGCGGCGTCATTCGAGGCCAGGCACAGTGCGTGCGCGTCAAAGGCAAAGGAAAATTTGCCGATGCCATTTGCTAAACCGATCGGGGCGCGAACATGGAGTCCTAGTCCTGCGCTCTGCACCAACAGAGCGACAACGGCGAGAACAACGCCGAGGCGCGAGCTTTTGCGCCGGCGCCCAGCGAGCAACCGCGCAGTTATCTCGATTCGAGTACTGCGGCGCGGCGCCACAGACGGCGTCCTTCGAAAAACTGGCACGCGGCGAGCACCGGCGATCCGAGCGCAAGGTCGCGCGCTCGCTTCAGCAAAGAAAGAGCGAGGGCCATCTCGGGTGTCAGCCCAAAACTTCCTCCGAGCAGGATATACGCCCCTTCCTGCACACCAACCGCATTCGGCACGGCGAAGGCGACACTACGGACGGCATAAAGTAGGGCCTCGATGACCAGCATCACTCCGAAGTCGAGCGGCGCACCCGCAAATTGCAGCGCGAGCCAGGCTTCGGTCGTAGCGCCGATCCAGGAGCCGAGATGGAGGACAAAACTGGCGCAAAGTCGACTGCGCCGCCCGTAAATGGCGTTGATGGCCACGTGGAGGGCGGCGGCGCCGGCGGCGGTGTTCTCCAGCCAATCGCGGCCGAGTACCCCGGCGAGGCGGTCGATCAGATCAAATCCGCGCCGCTGGGCAGCCAACAAGCCCACGGCGAGAATTGCGGCGACGGCAAGCCCGATCGCAACAGGGACCGCAATCGGGGCCGCCGGCCACAGCCGGATCAGCAACCCGAGCGCCAAACCTGTGAAGGCGATTTGAGAAACGAATTCAAGGCTCACGTCGACGATGGTGCTCGCGGCAGCCATAGTACCGGGGACACCCGCGAAAGCGATCGCCCGCGCCCCGAGAAGGTAACCGCCGACCTGCGAGAGCGGCAACACTTCGGAGCCCGCATCGCGCACCAGACGTCCCCAAATGGAGATCCATGGCTTTGTCCCGGGCAACATCACCCACCAAGCAATCCCCATCACCGCCATCAGTGCGAGGTGGATCAGGCAGATCGTCACGAACCCCGCCCATCCGACAGCGAAGAGCGAACGGATAACGGCGTCGGCCCCGAAATAGCCGACCAATATGCCGATCAGCGCCAGTCCCGCAATTGCGGTAAAGGGCGAAACGAGCCTCACACGCTCTTTTCCCGCGCCGCTCCAGAGCGGGTGCTCAGACGCAGCCCGGCTAGCGCAATGTCGGCGAGCCTCGGCAGAAGGTGGGGTTGGAGAAGATCAGGATCGAAGCCCTCCATGCGCCGGGCATGCTCGGCTCGGCACTCCTCGACAAAGCCGCGGAGCGTGAAGCCTTCGAGAAACACGCTCGCCTGTGTCGCCGAGAAATCCTTGCCGTCGTTCGCCCCGCGCCCGCGCCAGACGGTTTGGAGCAATCGACCTATCGCCCTGGCATAGTAATGCGTCGCCGTTGCGCCGCGCAGCCACGACGCGCCACGTCCGCGGACAACTTGCTGCCACGCCATCCAGTTGATGAAGAAGACGATGTGGCGTGTCTCCTCGTGGATCAGCGTCTCGAAGATCTCGAACATCGCTTCTGGCAGGAAGCCGGCCCGGCGTGCGATTTTGAACACGCCAAACCCAAGAAACGCGTCGAGGCATTCGCCATAACCGAAATCGGCGAACGCGTGGAGCAGGTTGCCGGTCGGTGGATCCGGTAGGCGCTCCTCGGCGGCGACGCCGTAGCGCTGAATCATCAACCGCAACAGCTCGGCATGGCGGGCTTCTTCGAACCCCTGGAGCGTGACCGCCTCGCGCACCAGCGGATCGGTGATCGTAGCGGCGTAGGCGGCGACGATTGCGCCCGCTCGCCGCTCGGTATAGAGCACCTCCTGCCAGAAGGGGATGCCGCGCAGGCGCTCAAGTGCCGCCGCGTCGAGATCTGGCCACGCCAAGGTCTCAGGGTCGAACCGGCAATGGCTCGCGATAAACTCGCGACAGAACCGCTGCTTGTGCTCGTCGGAGCCGATTTTCATGACACCGCCGCGCCGGAAGCGGATCGCGGTAAAAAACAGCGGACGAACCGCAGGAGGCGCGGCACCACCGTCGGGCGCAACAGCCGCGGGTCATATCCCGAAAGGCGGCGATCGTTCTCTGCCAGGCACACATCGATCAGCGCCCTTATCGAAAGATCGGCGGCACCGACAGATTTGCTGCCCGTCAGGGTAAAGTTGTTGTCCTGCGGCACCATTCCCCCCTCCCCGTCGCCGGCACCGTCGAACCCCCGCGCGATGCCGATCCGCTCCCAAACAAGAAAAGCCCAGACCGCAAGGATCTTGGCCCAAAAGATCGGGCGCCGCCATAGCGGCAGGTTATGCCGGTGCCACGCCACCCAATTGACAAAGAAGAGGATGTGGCGGCCTTCCTCCTGCATAACAGGCTCGAATGTATCGACGAGGGCGGGCGGGAAAAACCCCGAACTTTTCGCCAGCGCAAACAGGCCGAAGGCAAAGACGCTGTCGATGCACTCGCTGAAGCCGGTGACCATGAAGGCCCATTCCGGATCGTGTGGCCGATGATATTCCGGTTCTGGAGCCAAGCGGATGCCGTAGGCCTGAACAAGATTGGAAAGAACCTCCTTGTGTCGTCCTTCCTCAAAGCCATCGAGCTCGATTGCCTGCCGCAGCAACGGATCGGTGACCGCTTCCGCATAGCTCAAAACGCGCAGACGGGCCTTGCCCTCGGTTTGCACAGCGATGTCCCAAATCGGCAAGCTGACGAGGCGGCTGCGCGCTTCGGGCTCGAGCTCGGGCCAATCGATGATCGACGGCTTGTAGGGATTGTGCGTGTGCAGCAGCATATGGCAAAAGGCCGCCTTGTGCGCCTCACTGCCGGGAACGATCGGCCCGGGACCGGCTGCCCATACCCGAGCAGCACGATCGGCCGCTGCGACCACTGCGTCATCGGACACGAGCCGGCCTTCTCCTCTTTCCAATAGTCGGCGACATGGCGCCCCCGCACCATCGTTCGAGCAGACCCGTCGATAACGCTGGTGCCCGCAGCACGCTTCCCAGGCGCCGTTGACTTGCCAGACCGGTTCCTCTATATAGCGGCCTCCGCTCGATAAAGACGCCTTAATTCGGAGTCGGTGCCGTGAAGCGCACTTACCAGCCCAGCAACCTCGTTCGCAAGCGCCGCCACGGATTCCGGGCACGCATGGCGACGGTGGCTGGCCGCAGAGTACTGGCATCGCGGCGGGCCAAGGGCCGTAAACGTCTATCCGCTTGAGCCTCTGATCTCGGCCGACCCACGCCATTCACCCTGGAATTCGACGGTCGGTGGGCTTGTAACGCTCAAGACCCGCGCCGATTTCCTGCGTGTCGCCGCCACCCGCCGCCGGGCGGTTACGCCTAGTCTTGTCTTGCAAGCCGCGCGGGGGCCGGAGGGATCGGGGTGTGTCGCGTTGGTCCGCGTCGGGTTCACCGCAAGCCGAAAGGTTGGCAACGCGGTAACCCGCAACCGGGCGAAGCGACGGCTGCGTAGCGCGGCGGCGTCGACCCTGTTGGGTAAGGGAAAGCCGGGGACCGATTATGTGCTTATCGCGCGTGCGAGCACGGTCGACCGGCCGTATGACGCCCTCATCGCCGATCTCGAAGCGGCGTTGCGCCGGGTCAATCAACGCGCACAGGGGAGTCGGCCAGGTGCAGCCGAGAAGGATTGAGTTGGAGCGGCCGAACCTTGGGCGAGTGTTGAATTGGGCCATGCAAATGATGATTCGTAGCTATCAACTTTTGATCTCGCCGTTGCTCCTGCCCTCCTGCCGTTATCTGCCGAGTTGTTCGGATTATGCGGCAGAGGCAATCGGCCGGCACGGCGCGCTTGTCGGCCTCGGCCTCGCGTTGCGGCGGCTCGCCCGTTGCCACCCTTGGGGTGGCAGCGGGTACGATCCGGTACCGGCGACCTGCCGTTTCGATCAATCGCGGCCTGGTGTCGGCTCCTGATACTACGATGGAACAGCGCAACCTTCTGATCGCGATCGTCCTCTCGGTCGGAATTTTGATCGCCTTTCAGTTTGTGTTCGAGCGCATGCGGCCAGCGCAGCCGCCCGGGCTGACCCCGGGAACGCCGGTGACCGCGCCCGCGACACCGTCAACGGCAAGCCAATCGGCAGCATCCACCCAGGGCACTGCCACGAGCGCCCCCGGCGTCGCGCCGGCACAGGCAGCCGAAACACGTGGGGCGGCGATCGCCGAGCAGCCGCGGGTCAAGATCGATACGCCGCGGCTGCACGGCTCGATCAACCTTTTGGGAGTGCGGCTCGACGACCTGACGCTCGCCAATTACCATGAAACGGTCGACCCGAAGAGCCCGGAGGTCGTGCTGCTGTCGCCGGCAGGAACGGAGAACCCCTATCTGGCCGAATTCGGCTGGATCGCCGCAAGTCCGGATATAAAGTTGCCCGGACCGCAAACCCGCTGGGCGTCATCGGACGGCCCGCTAACTCCGACGAATCCGGTGACACTGACCTGGGATAATGGTGAAGGGCTTGTCTTCAGCCGCATGATCAGCGTTGACACGAACTACATGTTCACTGTCACCGACTCGGTCCGCAATACCGGCACCACTCCGGTCAAATTGTCGCCTTACGGACTGGTCAGCCGAACCGGCACTCCTCATGTCTCCGGTTATTACATTTTGTTCGAAGGTATGATCGGTTATCTCGACGGCTCGCTGCAAGAGGTCAAGTATTCCTCGCTTAATGCCGGCAAACCCCTCGATTACGGGTCAGACGGCGGTTGGCTCGGCTTTACCGACAAATACTGGCTGACTGCATTGATCCCGCCACAGCATGAGGGGATCAAGGCCCGCTTTACCCGCACGGTCGATCTTGGCGTAGATCGCTATCAAACCGATTTCCTCGGACCGGAAGTCACGGTTTCGCCTGAGGGTACTGCCGGGTCGTCGGCCCGTTTTTTTGCGGGAGCCAAAGAAGTTAATCTCCTCGACGCCTACGAGAGTTCTGGGATTCCACTCTTCGATCACGCCATCGATTTCGGCTGGTTCTACTTCCTTACCAAACCAATCTTTTTGACGCTCCAGTTCTTCGACAGGCTTCTCGGTAATTTCGGCCTGGC
>DASQCY010000082.1:0-2858 GCA_035634495.1 Allostellaceae bacterium | reverse complement strand
CCTACGTTTCGCGACTCAGCTGCGCGGCGCGTGCTTCGAGAGGATGCGTTGCAAGGTGCGGCGGTGCATCTTGAGCCGGCGCGCCGTCTCCGAGACGTTGCGGTCGCACAGCTCGAAGACCCGCTGGATGTGCTCCCAGCGCACTCGATCGGCCGACATCGGATCCTTGGGCGGCTCAGGGACGCCGTCCTCCTGGGCGAGCAGGGCGCGCTCGACAGCGTCCGCGTCAGCCGGCTTCGGCAGATAGTCGATCGCCCCTGCCTTGACTGCCGCGACCGCGGTCGCGATGTTGCCGTATCCGGTCAGCATCACGATCCGGGAGGCAGGACGGGCCCGGCGCAAGGCGGTAACGACATCGAACCCACGTCCATCGCCGAGCCGCATGTCGACGACGGCGAAGGCCGGCGGCTGATCGGTCGCTGCGGCGATCCCGCCCGCGACGCTGTCCGCGGTGGCAACGACAAAGCCGCGCCGCTCCATCGCTCGGGCTAGCCTTTGGCACAATGGCGCGTCGTCGTCGACGATCAACAACGACCGTTCCGATTCGGGTAGATCGTGCAACGCGGCGGAAAGCCCCTCTGCGGAGCCGACACGATTAGGTCGCTCGCTCTCATTCATGACGCTTGCCCCTCGGTAGGTCGGCCCCATGGGCGTCGTCTCGGGTTCCCCCGCTGCTAGCGATGCTCTTGCGTCGCCGCCGCGGGCGAGTGGATTCTGTCGACCGTTTCCAGATTGGCACGATTCCAGGAAATCGCAACATGCGCGCCGCCTTCAGCAAGGTTATCGAAGACGAGCCTCGCGCCGCTGCGCTCGAGCAGGCTTTGCGCGATGAAGATCCCAAGGCCCATATGGTCGGTCACACCTGCACGCGTCGAAAGATAGGGCTCGCCGAGGCGCCCCAAGAGGTGGAGGGGAAACCCTGGCCCGTCATCGTCGAGTTCGACCGTGACCGTCGCTGCATCCCAGAAAATGGTGATGCTGATCTCGCGGGCGGCAAACTGGACAGCGTTTTGAATGAGGTTGTTGAGCCCATGCATAATCTCGGGGCTACGCCTGACGAGCGGCTCCTCCCCTGCAGGCTCACCCGCCGTTGCGAGGATCAGCCTCACTCCCTGATTACGGTAGGGCGCCGCCGCCGCCTCGACCAGAGCCGAGATCGGTAGTCGCGTGTAGGGCGATCCGCCGTCTTCCTCCGGCTGCTGCGCGAGCTCCGCGAGAATCTTTCGGCAGCGCTCGGATTGGCTCAAGAGCAGTGCCGCATCCTCGGCGTGCGGGCTGTCGCCGGGAAGCTCCCGCACCAGCTCCTTGGCGACGACAGCAATCGTCCCGAGCGGGCTGCCGAGCTCATGCGCCGCCGCCGCAGCGAGGGCGCCGACCGCCGATACCCGCTGCTCGCGAGCGAGCGCCAGCTGGGTTGCCGCCACTGCATCGCGCAGCCGGCGTGCCCCTTGCGCGATGCTCCATGTGTAGGCGCCGATGAAGACGGTGGCGAGCACCAGCGCGATCCAGATCCCCAGCACGAGCTCGGGTGGAAAAAACAAGGGCTCGGCGCGCCAAGGAAGCGGCATATGCCGCAAGGCGAGGACACTGATCGTCGTGACGGCGAGCACCGAAAGGGCAATCAGCGCGCGCCGCGACAGGATCGTTGCGGCGACGGTCACCGGCGCCAAGATCAGGATCGCGAACGGGTTTTGTAGTCCGCCGGTAAGATAGAGCAGCACGGCGAGCTGGAGGATGTCGTAACCAAGGTATAGCGCGGCGTCACGCGCGCCGAGCCGGGCCGCCCATTGCCGGAGCACGATCAGGACAAGGTTGAGCAGAGCCGACGAGGCGACAACGGCGAGCGCCGGAACGAGCGGCAGGCTGAAGCCGAGCCCATAATGGACGATCAGGATAGTCAGCGCCTGTCCTGCTATCGCGACCCAGCGAATGAGAATCAGCGTGCGCAGGTTGATCGGGCCCGAGGGCTCGCTCGGGGCGATGAGGCTGGTATCGGTCACCGAATCGTCTCGTCTCGCCGGACTAAACGCGATTAGTTTACGATTCTGGCGGTTCGACGGCAGCGGCGCCAGCCCCATGCTGGCCGCTCGGGCCGCTATACGCCATATAGGGGCGATGCTCGAACCTGCGGTCAAAGTCGAAAACCTCGCCAAGCACTATCCAACTGCCCTCGCGATAGACGGGATCAGCTTCACCGTTCGGCGCGGTGTCACCGCGGCATTGCTCGGCGGCAACGGCGCCGGCAAGACCACAACCCTTTCGATTCTGCTCGGCCTCCTGCTGCCGACCGCCGGCAGGGTGCGGGTGCTCGGCGAAGACATGCTGCGGCACCGCTACCGGGTGCTGCCGCGGATGAATTTCTCCTCGCCCTTTGTTGATCTGCCGCACCGGCTGACCGTACGTCAGAACCTGTTGATCTATGCCCGGCTGTATGGACTGCCGCGGCGGCGCGAACGCATCAACCGGCTGGCGGACGACCTGCAGATCGGCGAGTTCCTCGAGCGCCCCGCCGGCAAGCTTTCGGCCGGCCAGAAAACTCGCGTGGCGCTCGCCAAGGCGCTGTTGAACGAGCCTGAGCTGTTGCTGCTCGACGAGCCGACCGCCTCGCTCGACCCGGATACGGGTGACTGGGTGCGCGGCTATCTCGAAGGTTACCGCGAACGCACCGGTGCGACAATCCTGATGGCCTCGCACAACATGGCTGAGGTCGAGCGGCTGTGCTCGGAGGTCATGATGATGAAGGCCGGTCGCATTGTCGACCGCGGCAGCCCGGAGGCGCTGATCGACCGCTATGGCCGCACCAATCTGGAGGAGGTGTTTCTGCACATCGCGCGTGGTTCGCAAACAGAGCTGGAGCC
>DASQCY010000081.1:0-5583 GCA_035634495.1 Allostellaceae bacterium | reverse complement strand
GCAACCCGCTGGAGCGGCTTTTGTCGAAAGACTACGCCGCCGCGATTCGCACGGCGATCGATGCCGGGAACGCGGCGCCCGCCGTCGCACTCCGACCACCGAAGGAAAAGGCCGAGACGACCCATTATTCCGTGGTCGACGCCGAGGGCAACGCGGTTGCGGTGACTTACACGATCAACGGCAGCTTCGGAGCCGCCGTGATCGCCCCGGGCACCGGCTTCTTCCTCAACAACGAGATGGACGACTTCACCGTCAAACCCGGTGCGCCGAACCTCTACGGCTTGGTCCAGGGGCAGGCCAACACGATCATGCCGGGCAAGCGCCCACTCTCCTCGATGGCCCCGACCTTGGTCGAGAAGGACGGCCGGGTCTTTCTCGTGCTCGGCAGCCCAGGCGGTTCGCGCATCATTACGGCGGTGCTCGAGACGATCCTCGGCATCCTCGATTACGGCATGGCGCCGCAGGAGGCGGTCGGGACACCCCGCCTCCACCACCAGTGGCTGCCCGACGAAGTCGCCTACGAGCGCTCAGGCCTCGCGCCCGAGACAATCGGAGCCCTAACCGGCATGGGTTACAAGCTCGTCGAACAGCGACCGTGGGGTGCTGTCGAACTGATCGAGATCACGAACGGCCGGCTCTACGGCGTCAACGACCCCCGCCGGCCGGCCGGGGCTGCCGTCGGCTACTGAAGGGAGAACATTGTGCGTTTCTCGCCGCTTGTCGACCGCATCGCGGGCGAAGAAACCGGCGCTTGGCGTGTCCACTGGGAAGGCGTGCGCCGCCGCGATGCCGGCCACGACGTGATCTTTCTGACCGTCGGCGATCCCGACCAGGCCGCACCCGAGGCGGTCATCGGCGCCACGATCGAGGCGCTGCGGCGAAACCGAACCGGCTACTCGCCGATCATCGGCTATCCGCAGGTGCGCGCGGCGGTCGCGGCGCGGTTCGAGCGCCGCACCGGCCGCCCGTGCACCGCCGACAACGTCGTCCTGACACCGGGAACCCAGGGTGGCCTCTTCTGCGCGCTCAACTGCCTTGCAGGACTCGGCGACGAGGTGATCCTGCCCGAGCCGATATACGGCCCCTATGCCGGGGTCATCGGGGCGAGCGGTGCACGCATGGTGAATGTGCCGTTGCGGGCCGAGAAAGGCTTTCATCCCGACCTTGATACACTCGCCCGCGCGGTGACCCCGCAAACCCGTGTCATCTGGATCAACAGCCCGCACAATCCGACGGGAGCCGTGTTCACCGCGGACGAGATCGCAGGGATTGCCGAGGTGTGCAGGGAGCATGATTTGTGGCTCCTCTCGGACGAGGTCTATGAAGACCTCGCCTTCGCCCGGCCGCATACGAGCCCGTGGTCGTTGCCGGACATGGCGGAGCGCACGGTTGTCGCCTCCAGTCTGTCGAAATCGCATGCGATGGCCGGCTTCCGGTTCGGCTGGATCATCGGCCCGCCGGCATTGTCACGGCACCTCTTCGATTTTCTGCTGTGCATGTATTTCGGCGGCCCCGCTTTCATCCAGGACGGCGCCGTGGTCGCACTCGGCGCCGAGCTCCCCGAGGTTAACGCACTGCGCGAAGCCTATCGCCGTCGCGCCTCTCTGCTGTCGGGCATTCTTGCGGATGCACCGAATTGTCGCGCGATCCCTCCCGAGGGCGGCATGTTCGTGCTGTTTGACGTCCGCGGTAGCGGGCTCGGCGCCGAGGATTTTGCCCGGGAACTGGTAGTCCACGAGAACGTCGCTCTGCTGCCGTGCGACGGCTTCGGGCCGAGTGCTTGCGGTCACCTGCGCATTGCACTGACCGCTCCCGAGCCGCGCCTCGAAGAGGCGGGACGACGGATCGTCCGCTTCGCCCGGAAGCTCACGGAGAAGCGATAATGCCCGCAATGTTCCGGCGAATGTTGCTGATCATCGGCCTCGCGTTTTGCTGCGGCGCGCCGGCTGGGGCACAACTGAACACCGCCACGACCCTGCGCTTCGTCCCGCATGCCGATCTGACGATTCTCGATCCGCACTTCACCGGCGTCTATATCACGCGCAATTTCGGTTATCTGGTCTATGACATGCTGTTCGCAATGGATGGCCAATTCCGCCCGCAGCCGCAAATGGTTGATAATTGGAAGGCCAGCGACGACCAGCTGACTTACTCGTTCACCCTGCGCGATGGGCTCAGATTCCACGACGGACAGCCGGTCCGCGCCGCCGATGTTATCGCCTCGCTGAAGCGCTGGGGCCAGCGCAACGACGCTTACGGCCAGCCATTGCTTGCGGCTGTGGCGGCGATGGTCGCGGTTGACGAAAAGAGTTTCCGTATCGACCTGAAGACGCCTTTTCCGGTACTGGAGGCGCTTGCCACCTTGACCACGCCGACCCCGTTCATCTTGCCGGAGCGGCTGGCCCAGACCGACGCGTTCACGCAGATCAAAGAGGCGATCGGCTCGGGGCCCTTCATGTTCGCCAGCGAGGAATGGCAGCCAGGCCACAAAGTAGTCTACGTCAAGAACCCGGACTATGTGCCCCGCTCGGAGCCGCCGGACTGGGGGGCCGGCGGCAAGGTGGTGAAGGTCGACCGCGTCGAATGGCTCTACATTCCCGAGGCGACGACCGCGGCTCAGGCGCTCGGCAACGGCGAGGTCGATTATTGGGAGAACGTGCCGAACGACTACGCACCGGCGCTGGAGCATGACGCCAATGTCGTAATCCGATCGAATGCCAGCGGCGTGGGCGTGGTGCGTTTCAACCATCTGAACCCGCCGTTCAACGATGTCAGGATGCGGCAAGCCGTGCTCGCAGTCGCCGATCAGCGCGACTATATGAGCGCAATTGCCGGCGACCCGCGCAATTGGCGTACCTGCTTCTCGTTCTACGCCTGCGATGGGCCAGAGCCGGACGAGCAGGGCGGCGAGGCGCTATCCGGGTCGCGAGATTATGAAAAGGCTAAGCGCCTAATCGCTGAGGCCGGGTACAAGGGCGAGCGCGTTGTGGTGCTGGATGCGGCCGACATCCCTCAGCTTCACGCGGAGTCGCTGGTTACCGCCGACCTGCTGAAGCGGCTAGGCCTCAATGTCGAGTTGGCGACCGCCGAGTGGGGTACCATCATCAAGCGGCTCAACATGCGAGAGCCAGTCGAGCAGGGCGGGTGGAGTGTGTTCACCACCGTTTACGCATCCTTCGACGTAATCAACCCGGCGACGAACAGGAACCTGCGCGCTGGCGGTGTCGTCGGATCCCCGCCTGGCTGGCCGACCGACGAGAAAATCGAGAGCCTGCGCGCCGCATGGTTTGGCGCGGCCGACAGCGATCGGCGCCGCCAGCTTGCCGATCGGATCCAGCAACGCGCCTTTGAAATTGCGCTCTATCTCCCGACTGGACAGTTCTTGGGAAGACGTGCCTTTCGCAAGAATCTCGCCGGTGTGATCGATGCCCCGATCCCCTTCCTCTGGAATATCGAAAAGCGGCCCTGATCCCAGCTCTGGCGCAGCCGCCCAGACGGCCAGCGCCGCGCTCGCGGCGACGCAGCAGTCGTCATCGCGAGGAACCCTCGGGTCGGCGCCATGCCCCGCCCGAGGACAGGCTCCGCGACGAAGCGATCTCGAGCGGAGGAGCCCGCCGCAGCCCAAGATTGATTCCCTTGGGGACGGCCCGCAAGGGCCGGCCGTCCGGGGGTCGCAATGACCAGACACGCCGTACTCACCGCGGCTGGGCATACGGCACCAGGTCACCCGCGCGGCCGCCCCAGACGATGACCGGCGTTCCAGTACGGCGCTGGCGCCCGAGTGGTGCGTCCGCGCCGAGGCTCGTCATGCCGACTGGATAATCGGCTCAGCCGTCGGGCGAGGCTTCGACCGGCACCGCGCTCGCGACGTGCACAGACCCGTAAGCCCGTTCCTCGGAGATGTCGCGGTTCGTGTAATCCGGCAGCGGGACGGTCGCCGCGACGCTGATAACCGCGCTGAGCAGAATGTAGAGCGCGATTGCATAGCCCGAGCCGGTCCAGGCGAGCAGTGCCGTCGCTATCAATGGCGCCGGCCCGCCGGCAACGATCGATGCCAGATGAAAGCCGAGCGAGGAGCCGCTGTAGCGCAGCCGCGCCGGGAAACACTCGGCGATCAGCGCCGCTTGCGGCCCGTACGCCATGTCGTGTGGGATGAAGGACACGACGATCGCAAAGAAGATCACCCAGGGAATAGCTGTGTTTAACAGCGCGAAATAAACGAAGCTGAAAACCCCTATCGTCGCGATGCCGGTCAGGTACATCCGTTTGCGGCCAATGCGATCCGAGATGTGTCCGGCGAGCGGGGTGGTGACCGCCGACAGCATGGTGGCGACCATCACCGCGGCCAGCAGCAGGTCGCGGCTGCTGTGCAATACCGTCGTGCCGTAGGTGAAGATGAAGGCGGCGAAGATGTAGAAGGGTCCTTGTTGCCCCGTCCGGGCCAAGGCGGTCAACGCGACCAACTTGGGCTGCTGCCTTAGCACTTCGAGCACCGGCGTGCGCTCTACCCGCCTCTCCTCGAGGATGCGGGTGAAGGTCGGCGTCTCGAGAATGCCGAGGCGGATGTAGAGCCCGACCCCGACCATGGCGATGCTGAGCCAGAACGGCACACGCCATCCCCAGTCGAGAAACTGGTCGCCGGAGATCCAACTGAAAAGCAGCACCATCAGATTGGCAAGAAACAGGCCTGCCGGACCGCCCCATTGCGGCCAGGAGGTAATGAAGCCCCGATGCGCGTTGGTCTTCGCCCATTCCATCGCGATCAAGGTCGCGCCGCCCCATTCGCCGCCGATGCCCACGCCCTGGATGAAGCGCACGATTGTCAAGATCACCGCGCCCCAGATGCCGATCGAGGCATAGCTCGGGACGAAGCCGACCGCGAAGGTTGATAAACCAGTCAAGAGCAGAGTGGCGATCAGCGTCACCTTGCGTCCGACGCGGTCGCCGTAATGGCCGAAGAGTGCGGCGCCGAACGGCCGTGCGACAAAGCCGACGGCGTAGATGCCGAAGGCCTGAAGGGTTCCGACGAGCGGATCGGATGACGGGAAGTAGAGCTTGGCAAAGACGAGCGGCGCCACCTGCACGTAGAGCAGGAAATCGTATGCCTCGATGATCGTCCCGACGGTGCTGGCGACGACGGCGCGGCGCAATTGCACGCGGTGCTCGGCATCGGATAGGCGTGGGGCGGGGATTTCGGATGTCGTCATTACCTGGCCTTCCTCGACTGTGCTCTCTCGGCGGCGGAACCCGCGACGGGCACTTTGCAACCGGTGAGGTTATCAGCCGCGACAGCGCGCGAACAAGCCGCCGAGAGGCGCCCGTCACCAAAGACCTGTTGCAGCAACTCGGCCTCAATGTCGAGCTGGCGACGGCCGAACGGGGGACCGTCACCAAGGGGGTTCTGATGCGCGAACCGGTCGAGTGCGGCGGGTGGAGTGTAATGAACACCGTGCCCGCCTGCTACGACATGATCAACCCTGCGACCAACCAGTGCCCGCGTACCGGCGGTCTCACTGGCTCCGCACCTAGCTGGCCGACCGACGAGAGATCGAAGCGTTGCGCGGGGCATGGTTCGCGGCGACC
>DASQCY010000080.1:0-10956 GCA_035634495.1 Allostellaceae bacterium | reverse complement strand
TTACGCCAGACGGTGACCGGCACAGTCTTGTCGACCGGCGTCTCGGCCACTAGACGGGGCAGGCGTTTCATGTCGCCCACGGGTCGGCCGTCAAAGCTCATCACGACATCGCCGGCCTGGATGCCGGCGGCCTGGGCGGGTCCATTTTCGCTGACGCTCGCGATCAAGGCGCCATGCGCTTTGTCGAGCCCGAGGCTCTCGGCAATCTCGTCTGTGACCGCTTGGATACGCACCCCGAGCCAGCCACGATGCACGGTGTGATCGCTCTCGCTCTTCAGCTCGGCGACGACACCCTTAGCTATAGAGGACGGGATCGCAAAACCGATCCCGATCGAGCCGCCGGAGGGCGAAAAGATCGCTGTGTTGATGCCGATGACCTGGCCGTCCATGTTGAACATCGGCCCGCCGGAATTGCCGCGATTGATGGAGGCATCCGTCTGCAGGAAGTCGTCATAGGGACCCGAATTGATGTCCCGTTGGCGTGCCGATAGAATGCCGGCAGTGACGCTGCCGCCCAGGCCGAACGGGTTGCCGATCGCCAGCACCCAGTCGCCGACGCGGGCCACGTCGCTGTCGCCCCAGTTCACCGCGTCCAGCGGTTTGTCGGTCTTGACCTTCAACAGCGCGATATCCGTCTTGGTGTCGCGCCCGACGACCTCAGCTTTAAGATTGGTGTCGTCGTGCAAAATGACATTGATCTCGTCGGCGTCGGCGATCACGTGATTGTTGGTCACGACATAGCCCGCCGGATCGATGATGAAGCCTGAGCCGAGCGAGGTGGCCTTGCGCGGCTGAGCCTCCGGACGGCCGCTCTTGGGGATGCCGTGGTCGAAAAAGTCGCGGAAGAACTCTTCGAACGGGGAGCCCGGCGGAAATTGCGGGATCTCGGGGCCGGCATGCTCGCGGCCCCGGTCTGACTTCAGCGTCTGCGTCGTCGAGATGTTGACGACCGAAGGTAGAAGCCTCTCGGCGAGATCGGCGAAGCTGTCGGGTGCGGGCCGCGCGGCGGCCGGCCCGGATATAAGAGCCACCGGAATGACGATCAGCAGAGCCATAAGCCTGCCGGCGGCCGCGCGACGGGCCAGGCTCGAGAGACGGGACGACACCTGGATCAACTCCTCGCTGTATAGGCAGATCGTTTCTTTTCGACGAATCAATTTGACGCCATTTAGATTAGGATTGGATCAAGATTACGGGAGAAGCTCGCCATCGGCAATCGTCGCAGCCGATGATCCGCGCCGCGGCATGGTCAGTGACGCACCAGCCAAACGAGTACGACGCCGACACAGGCGGCACCGAGGCCCGCCAGCCGCAACGCCTGCGGAGGGACCAAGAGAGCGCGTGCTGCGGCCCGCTTCATGCCTTCCGGGAATAACGCGTAGAGGCCGCCCTCGATCACCAGGACGAGGGCCAGCGCCGTCAACAGATCCCTCATCGCCCGGAGCGAGATGTATGGTCAATTATTTCGAACCGGCGTTTGCCGCCGGAGGGGTCGCGTTCCCGACCGCCCCACCGGAGTTCTCGAAGAAGCGGAAGAAACCGGTATCCGGGGTGAGCACAAAAGATGTGCCGTGGCCCGTCAGCGCGTCGCGATAGGCCGCCATCGAGCGCCAGAAGGCAAAGAACTCCTTATCCTGGCCGAACGCGTCGGCGTAGATTCGGATACTCTGCGCGTCGCCGTCGCCGCGCACCTTCTGGGCGTCCCGCTGCGCCTCGGCGATGATCACGGTGCGTTCGCGGTCGGCATTGGCCCGGACGGTCTGCGCCGCCTCCGCACCCTCGGCGCGGTACTGTGCCGCCTGCTGCTCACGTTCCGACACCATGCGGGCAAAGATCGCCTGGCTGTTCTCTTCGGGCAGATCGGCGCGGCGGATGCGCACGTCGACGACGTCGATGCCGAAAGACTTTCCCTGGGCAGCCACTTCATCGCGGATCTGGTGCATGATCGCCGGCCGTTGATCGGAGAGCAGAGCCGACAAGGTCACACCCCCCAGCACGCGCCGCAGGCTCCCGCTGACCATCGCGTTCAGCCGGGCGCGCACCGCGGCCTCGGAATTGACGGTCTGAAAGAACAGCAACGGGTCGGTGATGCGGTAGCGCGTGTAGGTATCGACGACGAGACGCTTCTGGTCCGAGACGATGACCTCCTCGGGCGGTGGCTCGAAATCGAGGAGGCGGTTGTCGTAGAGGATCACGTCTTCGAGAAACGGCCGCTTGACCTTCAGGCCGGGATCGCGAATGACCCGTCGCGGCTGGCCGAACTGCAGCACCAGCGCCAGCTCGGTCTGGTCGACGATGAACAGCGCACTCATCGCGAAGATGCCCGCGACGACGAGCACCACGGCGATGACAATCAGGAGCCGGCGGTCCACCATCACCTCCTCTATTGACGGCCGCGCAAGGGCGGAACGGCGGGGGCCACCGACTGCAGTGTCGAGGATTGCGCTGGGCCGTTGGTCGGCGCGGAACCCCCAGAGGCGCTACCCGAGGTGTTCCCTTGGACCGGCGCACTCGTCGTGCCGTTGGCGCCGCCGAGGGCGGGAAGCGGCAGATAGGGAAGGACGCCGCTCCCGCCTTGGGCGGATTTGTCGATGATTACCTTGTTGCTGTTCTTGAGGACCTCTTCCATGGTCTCGAGATAAAGTCGCTGGAGGGTGACGTCCTGCGCCGCTTTGAAGGCGTGGTAAACCGAGGTGAAACGATCGGCGTCGCCCTGGGAGCGGGCGATGATCTCCTGGCGGTAGGCTTCCGCCTCCTGCTTGATTGCCGCGGCAGCACCGCGCGCCTTTGGGACGATGTCGTTGCGATAGGCCTCCGCCTGGTTGCGCAGCTTCTCGCGATCGGCGAGCGCGCGCTGCACGTCGCGGAAGGCGTCGATGACGGGGCCCGGCGGATCGACCTTCAGCAGCTGCACCTGAGTGACCTCGATCCCGGCGCCATAGGAGTTGAGGATCCCTTGCAGCAAGCCGTGCGTGTCGGTCTCGATCTTGCCCCGCCCTTCCGAGAGTGCCTGGGCGATTGGGGTCTCGCCGATCACCTCGCGCATGGCACTCTCGGCGACGGATTTGACCGTCGCCTCAGGCGCCCGGATATTGAAGAGATAGGCCTTGGCATCCTTGATCACCCAGAAGACAGTGAAGTTGATGTCAACGATGTTCTCGTCGCCGGTCAGCATCAGTGCCTCTTCCGGCAGCTGGCGGGTCGCCGCGCCGCGGGTCGCCGTACCCTCGGCGCTGCGGTAACCTATTTCGGTCCGGTTGACGCGGGTCACGCTCGGCCTCAGCACCGTCTCAATCGGGCCGGGCAGGTGGTAGTTGAGGCCGGGCTGGGTCGTCCGATTGTAAGCGCCGAAGCGCAGCACGACCCCGACCTCGTCGGCCGCCACCGTATAGAACCCGCTCAACAGCCAGAGGACGACGATGGCGAGCGCGACCACTGCACCCCAGGTGCGGGTGTTGAAGTTGCCCGGTAACACGCTCCGGAACCGATCCTGGCCGCGGCGCAGCAGCTCCTCGAAATCGGGCGGCTGCGGGCCACGGCCGCGTGGGCTTGGCCCACCGCCATTGCCGCGATTGCCGCCGCCCCACGGGCCGCCGCCGCGCGGACCGATGCCCCATGGGCCACCGCCCTGACTTTGCCAGAACATCGACCTCGAACCTTTCCGCGGCGCTCCGTTCGCGCTGCGCTTGCGAGGGGCGCGATCTCCCAGGCTTCGACCAGCAAGAGGCGCGACCCGATAGAGGCCGCCCGCGCGGGTGTTGCCAAGTAGAGCAGCCCGCCCCAAATCCCGCATATCCGGCGGCGCCGATGGCCCGCTCGCTACGGATCGCGTGAACCGGCGCGAACCGAACCTGCGTCTTGTGCGGTCGCTATTCTGGCCCAAGCGGCGTCTGGAACCAAGCGCGATGGCCGAATTACCGTGCTGTTTTACCCGCCGGGCAGGAGAACGAGATGGCCGCGGTCACCGAACGACAGATTCTCGACGCGTTGGGGCGTATCGTCGATCCGGAAAAGGGCGCCGACATTGTTTCGCTCGGCATGGTGTCGGGGGTGGTCATCCGCGACGGCAATATCGCCTTTGCCATTGAGGTCGAGCCGGAACGCGGCCCGCGGCTCGAGCCGCTGCGTAAGGCGGCCGAACAGGCGGTGGAGGCGCTCCCCAACGTGCTCTCGGTTACGGCAGTGCTGACCGCGCAGGCGGTGGCGCGCGGTCGCAACGCGCCGCACCCGGCGGCGGGTGGTCGTACCCAGCGCGGCGCGGTTGCCGGGGTGAGCGCGATCGTCGCGGTCGCCTCGGGCAAGGGTGGAGTCGGCAAATCGACGGTCGCCGCCAACCTCGCGGTGGCGCTTAAGGCGAACGGCCTCTCCGTCGGCGTGCTCGATGCCGACATCTATGGCCCGTCGATGCCGCGCATGCTGGGGATCGCCGGCCGCCGGCCGCAATCACGCGACGGCAAGGTGCTGGAGCCGCTGGCGAATTACGGGCTGCGCGTCATGTCGATGGGGTTTCTCGTCCCCGAGGACACGCCGATGATCTGGCGCGGACCGATGGTGATGAGCGCCTTGCAGCAGATGCTGCGCGAGGTTGACTGGGGCGAGCTCGACATCATGATTGTCGACATGCCCCCGGGGACCGGCGATGCGCAGCTGACGATGGCCCAGCAGGTGCCGCTCGCCGGGGCGGTTATCGTTTCGACCCCGCAAGACATTGCGCTGCTCGACGCCCGCAAGGGGCTCAACATGTTCACGAAGGTCGACGTGCCGGTGCTTGGCATCGTCGAGAACATGAGCTATTTCCTGTGCCCGCATTGCGGCGGCAGGAGCGAGATCTTCAGCCACGGCGGCGCCCGCCAGGAAGCCGAGCGGCTCGGCACCGAGTTTCTTGGCGAGGTGCCGCTCGACATCAGGATCCGCGAGACCTCCGATGGCGGAACGCCGATCACCGTTGCCGAACCCGACAACCCACACGCGCTCGTCTTCCGCCGGATAGCTGCCAGGATCTGGGAGAAGGTCGCGGGCGTCGATACCCAGCGCCGCCCGCCGCCCAAAATCATCATCGAGTAGCGTTGCGAGGTCGGAGCTCGGAATAGTGCAATTCCGCTGTCGTCAGGGGAAATTTCTTTTGTGCGCCCCTGAGAAACGCTGGCGATCGTCCAGAAAAATAAGCAAAACAAATGGTTATGCATTTCGTGCCGGGGGTTGAAGCTGACTTTGGCAGAGGAATGGAATTCACCCGGCAGCGGATTGGCAGGGGAATTTGGAGAACCTTCCGATATCGCTCGAACCGGCCTGAGGCAGCACCATATTCGTGGTATCAATTTATCATATTATTGCTATATCGTCAAATAAAACTACATCACCCTTACAACCCCGGCGACAACCGACGATGGTGATCGGTCAGCCGGATACGCGGCTGAGGATCGCCATCAACTCACGCCACTCGCGTGCGGATAGGCCGCTCGACGGCTGGTCGACCCGCTCACCGGCGAGCAGGCGGCGGATCACCGAGAGCCCGGTCGCCGAGAGCAGCGCCGCGTTCATCCGATATTCGAGAAAAGCCGCGTAGGTCATCGGGACCCACCGCGCCAAGGTGCCAAGCATCGCCTCGGCATAGGCTCGAATCTCGTATTGCGCGTGGGGGTCGGCGCGCAACGACAGGAAATGCATCAGATTGTGCAGGTCCGTCTTCCAGTACCACTGCGTGTAGAAATTCAGCGACAGGTTCATACGCCCGAGCTCGCGCGCCAAGCCGGGTCGGCTCGGATCGATCGGCGTGCCCGCCGCGTCTTCATTGAGCAGTTCGACATAGCCGCGATAGGCCCGCTGTGCATCCTCTCGCAACAAATCGAGGACGTGCTGCGCCGCCGCGCCATCGAGAAGAGTGCCACGTCCCTGGCGGTTTGTCGTCGCCTGCGCCGCTAAGTGCTCGGGCGCCGGAAGATAAAATTCGTTGTCCAAGATTGAGTAGCGCCCCGAGTATTCGTTGACGTTGGCCATGCGGTGCCGGATCCACTGCCGGGCGACAAAGATCGGCAACTTCACGTGATATTTGATTTCGCACATCTCGAAGGGCGTCGTGTGGCGGTGCCGCATCAGATAATTGATCAGCCCCTGATCCTCGCTTGTCCTTCGAGTGCCGCGGCCATAAGAAACCCGCGCCGCCTGCACGATCGCCGCGTCATCGCCCATGTAATCGACAACGCGGATGAAGCCGTGATCGAGCACTGGCACCGGCTCGTACAGCATCTTTTCCAACGCCGGCACGGTGGCGCGCCGGGTCGGCCGGGTCTCACCGCGTTGGCCCGCGACCTCATCCTGCTGCTCTGGCGTGAGCCGCATCCCTTCCTCTCCTCACTCCATGGCGGCATACCCTGGGATTGCTTCGCTCCGCCGGCCGCCCTATATTTGGATTGTCGGGCAACCGACTATGGCGATAAACGGCTTGTGAAATAAGCGTTGCGGACCCGGGGGCAGTACCCGGCGCCTCCACCAGTTTCCCGTCGGCTTCGAAGCCGGTGATTCGCGGGGGCGAACCAGGCTCGACGCGCGTGGTAAAGGCAAGATCCGTCGCCCGGTATGATTCCGCCGTTATCGGGTCATAATCTAGCTGCGAACGACAACTTCGCAACAGAGGCACTCGCGGCCTAACCCTTCACGGGGTAAAAGCCTAGAGCAACTCGCGGTTCGAGGGGCACCGGGCAACAGAAGCCCCTCACTTACTTTGTCGATCCACCCATGCCAACGAGCGAGCCGCCGGAAATGGCCCAAGACCTTTTCGACTACCCCCAGATGGTCGAGACTGCCTTGCGTGGGGTCGTACGCGAAGCGCTCGCGCACACGGCACGAGAGGGGTTGCGCGGCGCTCACCACTTTTACGTGAGCTTTCGCACCGATGCTGCCGGCGTCGTGCTGCCGGACTATCTGCTGGCCAAATACCCCGACGAGATGACGATAGTCCTCCAGAATCAGTTCTGGGGGCTCGAAGTCCGCGATCAGGATTTTTCGGTTACCTTGAGTTTTCAGAACCGACCGGAGCAGCTGACCATCCCGTTAGCGGCTGTGACGAGTTTCGCCGACCCCTCGGTCAAGTTCGGCCTTCAGTTTGCAACCGTAGAGACGTCGGCGCCCGAAGCCCCTACTCTACCGGCGAAAATTCTTGCGGACCGGACGGCAAAGCCGCCGCGGCAAGCCGCCGAGATCGTGGCGCTCGACAAGTTTCGCAAGAGATAGCATCGCTTGACGCCGGTGCGGAAACGGCGATTGTGCGGTGAGATCGCACCGCGGAGTGATGCATGAGCGATGCCTCCTATCACGAGCTCTTCCCACTCGGCGCGGATGACGCGCCCTACCGCAAGCTCACTGGCGATTACGTGTCCCTCGGCGCGTTCGAGGGCCGGCGCATCGTCAAAGTGGCTTCCAAGGCCCTCACGCTCCTTGCGCGCCAAGCCTTCATCGATTCCGCCCACATGTTGCGCCCCGGCCATCTCGCTCAACTGCAGGCGATCCTCGACGATCCGGAAGCCTCGGCCAACGACAAGTTCGTCGCCTTCGAGCTCTTGAAGAACGCAAATATCGCCGCCGGCAATGTGCTGCCCATGTGCCAGGACACCGGCACCGCGATCGTCATGGGCAGGAAGGGCCAGCAAATCTGGACCGACGGCAACGATGCCGCGGCACTTTCGGCCGGCATTCGGCGCACTTTTACCGAGACAAATCTTCGCTACAGCCAGTTTGCCGCGCTGTCAATGTACGAGGAGGTCAACACCGGCGACAACCTCCCCGCGCAGATCGACATCTTTGCCGAACCCGGCGAGGCATACAAATTTCTGTTCATCGCCAAAGGCGGTGGCTCTGCCAACAAGAGCTTCCTGTATCAGCAGACAAGGGCGGTACTCAACCCGCAATCGCTGTTGAAGTTCCTCGACGAGAAAATCCGCACCCTCGGGACGGCCGCTTGCCCGCCCTACCACCTGGCCATCGTGATCGGCGGCACTTCGGCCGAGATGAATTTGAAAACGGTTAAGCTCGCCAGCTGCCGCTACCTCGACGCGCTGCCACGCGAGGGCAACCAGTATGGCCAGGCCTACCGCGATCGTGGGCTCGAAGAGGAGGTGCTCGAGCTTACCCGCCGTCTTGGCATCGGCGCGCAGTTCGGCGGCAAGTATTTCTGCCATGACGTACGAGTGATCCGGCTGCCGCGGCATGGTGCCAGCCTGCCGATCGGGATCGGCGTCTCCTGCTCGGCCGACCGTCAGGTTCTCGGCATGATCACGGTCGAGGGCGTGTTTCTCGAACAGCTCGAAGCGAACCCCGCCCGCTTCCTTCCGGAAATCGATGAAGCGGCGCTCGGCGGCGAGGTCGTGCCGATCGACCTGACCCGACCGATGGACGAGATCCGCCAAATCCTGTCGCGATACCCGATCAAGACCCGCCTCAGCCTCAGCGGTCCGTTGATCGTGGCGCGCGACATCGCGCACGCAAAGCTCAAAGAGCGGCTCGATCACGGCGAAGGGCTGCCCGATTATGTAAAGGACCACCCGATCTACTATGCCGGACCGGCGAAGACGCCGGCGGGATACGCCTCCGGCTCTTTCGGCCCGACCACAGCCGGCCGCATGGACAGCTATGTCGATGCTTTTATGGCGGCAGGCGGCAGCTTCATCACGCTCGCGAAGGGCAACCGGGGAGCCGAGGTCCGGGCGGCCTGCCAGAAACATGGCGGCTTTTATCTCGGCTCGATTGGCGGGCCGGCCGCGCGGCTGGCCCAAGACTGTATCCGCAAGGTTGAGGTCGTCGAATATCCCGAACTCGGGATGGAAGCGATCTGGCGGATCGAGGTGGAAGATTTCCCCGCCTTTGTTGTCATAGACGACAAGGGAAACGACTTCTTTGGCGCGCTCGGTTAAGGACGGGGATACCAGGATGCGACCCCCCACACTCACCTACGAACAGAGTAGGGCAGCCTGATTGGCGCAGGGAGGCGAGCTGGACGCGCTCGCGCGCGGGGACAAGGGGGCTTGGGAGGCGTTTGTCCGACGCTACGCCGGCCTCGTTGCCGCGGCGGTGCGGGGGGTAGCGCGCGAGGCGGCGGAGGTCGAGGATCTGGCGCAGGAGGTCTTTGTCCGCCTGTGCAAGGATGATTTCCGCCTCCTGCGCAGTTACGACCCTACGCGAGCCGGGCTTTCGACCTGGATCACGATCGTCGCGCGCAGCACCGCTCGCGACGCCATGCGGCGGCACCGGCCGGTCCTGATGACGATCGACGCCGTGCCCGAAGGCCGGCTCGCCGTCGACCCGATCGAGCCCGCAGAGAGGCTCAAGCTTCCGGAGGCATTGCTGTCGCCTCGGCAGCGGGAGATTCTCACGATGTTGTATGATCGCGAGATGGAGGTTGCCGAAATCGCCAACACGCTGGGTATCGACCCGCAGACCGTGCGCAGCGCGCATCACAAGGCGATGGTCAAGCTGCGTGCCCATTTCAAAGCCAAAGAAAAATGACCGCATCTCGAAACCCGGGATCAACGCGATCGGGCCCTTATCAGGCCTTGAAGATAGAACCGTCAGTTGCGGGGATGGCAGCGCTGCTGTCTACGTAGATAAGCGAGGAGAACATTGCGATGAGCCCAACCGACGAGGAACGGGAAGAATTGGCAGACTGGTCGTCCGGCCAGGCCCTTTGGCGCCGGAGTTGTCTGACGGACGCTCCCGAGGATGAGACGTCGCGTTTTCTCGATCTTGCCGCCTTCGCCGACGAGCTTCTCGAACCGGACGAGCGCGATCGCGTCGCCGCGCTTCTCGCTCGCGATCCTGTCACGGCGGATGACGTCGCGGCGGCGCGGGACGCCGGCACCGACGTACTACCGGGAACGTTGGAACGCATCGTCGCGCGAGCCTGCGCGATTATGCCGAGCGAGCCCACCTCGCGTGTTGTCGCCTTCACTCCCCCGCCACCGCGGCGGCGTATCCTGCACGGCTTCGCTCAATGGGGGAGCCTTGCCGCCGCGATGGTGTTGGCGAGCTGGCTGGGCTTTGCCATGGGTAGCGACACGTCGCGCGCGCTCAGTGCTCCGATCCCCCCAAGCGATGCCAGCTTTCTACCCGAGTTGTTCGATCCGGGAAGCGGTTTCGTGCACGATCTCGGTGAGGCCCTGCGGACGTGACGCTGGTCTCGACGGCGGCGCGCGGCGCCACGCGACACCCGCTCCTGTGGGTGGCGTTAACCCTATCACTGCTCCTGAATTTGTGTTTTGTCGCCGGTGCTTTGTGGATCCGCATTCAGGGTCCCCCTTTGCCGGCGAGCCCTGCTGAACGGCTTCAGCGGATAGGAGCAGAGCTGGCACTCGATCCACAACAGAGGCAGGCGTTCGATCAGTATTCCGAGAACGTGCGCGCACATATGCAGCGAATGCGCGACACCGTCGAACCGTTGATGACCGCTGCCTGGTCCGAGCTCGCCAAACCTGACGCGGACCAGGCGACAGCGGCTCGGCTCTTCGACGAAGCCGGACAAGCACGGCGCAGCCTTCAGCGCGAACTGCTCACGCCCACTTTGACGTTGCTGGCGACATTGTCACCCGAACAGCGGGCCAAATTCGTCGAGCTCTTTCACCAGCGGCCGAGAAGTTGGGGACAACCGCCCCAACGCGGGTCTCATTAGCCGAGGCTACTTCCCAACCGGCACCAGATGCCTCGACCGCCCGGGTAACGTTAGCTAGAGTGGCGTGCATCGGCGACCTGTCGCCAGTGCGCTGCCAGCCGATGTGCGTCTTGAGTTGTGGCGGCTTTCCGAGAGAGGCGTTGACGCGACAACCGTTCTTGGCGCCGAGGACAGTGACAACCGCTTTGCTTGAGGGAGATCATGGCAAGGGATCAATTCGCCGATTATGACCGCCGCGATTTTCTCCGTATGGCCGTGAGCAGCACGGCGGCGCTAGCACTTGCGGCGTCGCCGTTGGC
>DASQCY010000079.1:0-1827 GCA_035634495.1 Allostellaceae bacterium | reverse complement strand
GATGCCGCCGAGGCGCTGACCCGACGGCTGCGCGGCCGGGAGGCGCCGGCCGCTTGCGTCGAGGCGGTGCGCAACGCCATCGTCCTGCCGTTCGAGGAGGGGCTCAAGCGCGAAGGCGAACTCTTTCGCAAGCTGGTCACGGGCGATCAATCAAAGGCCCAGCGCCACGTCTTCTTCGCCGAGCGCGAGGCGGCTAGAGTACCCGGAATACCAGAGGGAACAAAGCCGCGCCCGATCGCGAGCGGCGCGGTTATCGGCGCCGGCACGATGGGCGGCGGCATCGCGATGTGTTTTGCCAATGCCGGGATCCCGGTCACGATTGTCGAGACTGGGCGCGACCTGTTGCAAAAGGGCCTCGACCGGGTCGCCGCCAACTACCGCGCGACGGTGGCGCGCGGCGGGCTCGGCGCTGACGAGATGGAGCGCCGCATCGCTCTGATCAAAGGGGTCACCGAGCTCGACGCGGTAGGTGCGGCCGATTTCGTGATTGAAGCGGTATTCGAGGAGATGCAACTCAAGAAGCGGGTGTTCGCCGATCTCGACCGGGTGGCGAAGGCTAATGCGGTCCTCGCTACCAACACGTCGACCCTTGATGTCGACGAGATTGCGCGGGCGACCTCACGGCCGCGGGACGTGCTCGGCACGCATTTCTTCAGCCCGGCGAACGTCATGCGCCTGTTGGAGATAGTGCGGGGTGCCGCGACCTCACCCGACGCGCTCGTCACTGCCGTGACGCTCGGCCGATACCTCGGCAAAGTGCCGGTCACCGTCGGCGTCTGCTACGGCTTTGTCGGCAACCGGATGCTCGCGCGCCGCTCGGTCGAGGCCGAGCGGCTGCTGCTCGAAGGCGCGCTGCCGCAGGAGGTCGACGCTGCGGTCACCGGGTTTGGGTTCCCGATGGGGCCGTTCGCGATGGCCGACATGGCCGGGCTCGATGTCGGCTGGCGGATCCGCAAGGGACGCGGCGAGCGCAACGAGATTGAGGATGCGCTGTGCGAGGCCGGTCATTTCGGCCAGAAGACCGGAAAGGGATATTTTCGCTATGATGCCGGATCGCGCGCTCCGGTGCCCGACCCCGAGGTCGAACGGACCATCCTCGATGCTTCGTCCCGGGCCGGAATCACCCGCCGGGCGATCACGCAGGAGGAGATCGTCGAGCGCATGATCTTCCCGATGATCAACGAAGGTGCGTGCATTCTCGAAGAGGGCATCGCCGCACGTCCCGGCGACATCGACGTAATATGGGTGTATGGCTATGGCTGGCCGGTCTGGCGCGGTGGACCGATGTACTACGCCGATCGGTTGGGGCTCGCTCACCTCCGCGACCGGTTGACCATTTATGCCGAAAGGTCGGGGGACGAGACCCTGCGGCCCGCCACTCGGATTAGTCGCCTCGCCGCCGAGGGCCGCGGCTTCGCCTCCTCGGCACCCGCTTGAACAGGGAGTGCGCGTCATGGATCTCCGCTTTACCGCCGAAGAGCTCGCGTTTCGTGACGAGGTGCGGGCGTTCTTCTGCTCCGCCCTGCCGGACAGCATTCGCGACAAGCTCGTCGCGAACAAAGGACTCGCCAAGGACGACATCGTCACCTGGCAGCGCATCCTTAACGCCAAGGGTTGGGCGGTGGCCAATTGGCCCGTCGAATGGGGCGGCACCGGCTGGACTCCGGTTCAGCAATACATGTTTCAGGAAGAGCTGCAATTGACGCCGGCGCCGCAGCCGCTCGGCTTCGGCGTCACGATGGTCGGGCCGGTGATGATCGCCTTCGGCTCCGAAGAGCAGAAGAAGCGCTTCCTGCCACGGATCGCCAATCTCGACGATTGGTGGTG
>DASQCY010000078.1:0-2104 GCA_035634495.1 Allostellaceae bacterium | reverse complement strand
TTGTGGTCGGGATCATCCGTTCACCGGGCTGGGCGGAGCGGGCGTGTTCGACCCGAGGGAGCCAATTTCCGCCTCGCGCCGCGATTGGGTTGGCTTAATGCGCCGGTAATCGTCATTCGCTCGACTGCGGCCGAGCCGCAGACTTGACCCTCTGAAGATCTTCTGGCGGCGGCCGGGTGCATACGACACCGACCCGGTCGCCCGAATACGAGCCCGCAATTCCGCGAAAACTCCGTGCGCTCTGCACCGCAGAAGCGGCTTTGTTGCAATATCGCCGAGCCGATGACCGACCGCGTCTGGAATGCCGGCATCCTAGCCGCCATTCTGCGGAGAGAGGTCTTCACGCGACACCCGTTCGCCTTGCTGTCGCGGGCGCCCTGACACCACCGAGTCTTCGAACAACTGCCCGCTGCGAAACGAGCCGCAATCAAAGTCGATCCATCCGGTCAGCTTCACGCCTTCGATCACGACAAAGGCGGCCTCGTTGACCGAGAGGTGCTCCAGCACGTCCTTGCGATAGCAGAAACTGCCCTCGGTTCCAGCCGGCAGGCTGAGCCCGAACGCGTCGACCGACGCGCCCCGTGGCGGCAGCTTGAACGTGCTCGGGCGCCGGTCGTAGTAGGTGACTGCGGTTCCCGCCGGCAGGGCGAGCGGCCCGAAGCGCTCCGGCTCGGCGAAGGTGCAAGCCGAAAGTTTGCTGTTGATTACGAGAATCCGTTCGCGCGCGGCACAGACGACCGCGTCGACATCGACCGGTTCGGCGAGCCGACACCCTTCGACCTCAGCGGGTCGCAGGCCCGCCATGTGTATCGTGTCGCCGGCCATGCAGCGCAATTTCCGGACCTGCGCGGCCCCGTCTGGCGCGGTGATCGTGGTCGATAGATCGGCATCTCGCGACAGGGTGCATTCCATCAACCGGCCAGACCAGAAAAACGTTGCCCGATCCCCGGCCCGGCAGGGGATGCCGTCGAGCTGCGCCGGCGTGGCGAGCGTGCCATCGGTGATCCGACCATGCGCCGCGTTTGGGGCATGCGCGGGCGCGGCAAATTCGAGCTTGCCCTGCCACGCAGCCGCGCGCAGCCTCACCGTCTCGCCGGCCGGCAACTCGGCCTCCTTGAGGGCCTCGTCCTCGTCGAGCGCGACCCAGGTGCCGGCGGGAAAGGCGATGCCATCGACCTCCCGTGCCTTGTCGAGCGTGAAATAGTGCCGTGCTTCGTAGATTCGCTCGCGGATTTCGCTGACTACGTACCAGCCGCCGAAGGCAAGCCCGGGGAGCCAGAACAGAGCCACGATGGAGGCGCTCCATTTGAGCCCTGCAAGGCGGCGGGCACGGCCTCGGCGGCGGGCGCGGGACGCGGCGACGCCGAGCCCCACCATGATCGCAGTCGTCACCGGCAATGCGATCATCAGCGCCACGCCGAGGATAAACCACCAAGGGAAGACGATGCCGACGTCGCTCACAACGCCCGCCTTGCCGCCTGCGAGATCCTAGTCATTTATTCTGCCGACCTGGGTGACCGTAAGCAAAGCGAATGCCGCCTTCGGGGCATCCTCGCCCAATACGCCGCATCGTCAGCGACCGGCTGCAGAGCGCCGAGCGCGGCCATCGCGTGGCCGCAGGCCTGCGCCGCAGCGAGCGGGAACGGAAAGGATGCGCCGAAGATCGGGATAGGGGGACACCTCGCGGTGCCACCCCTCCCACACCACCGGGCATACGGGTCGCGTACCACGGCGGTTCGACTGGGTTAAGCCGGGACCGAGACATGGAGTCGGGGGAGACCGAGTGAGTCGAAATAGTGGTTGCGCAGGGCCTGTTGGACCGCCGGATGTCCGGACATGCGCCAGAAACCGGTCGGCGAACCGGCGGCGACCGCCGCATTGAACTTCGGTACGCCACGATGGCGCAGTTCATTGAAGCGGTTGTGCCCGTTCTGCCACTGCCGCCAAAGATACGAGCGTAATCTTCGGCGAATCCACGCCTCCAGGTTCGTGAGCACACGCGGGGTCTGGCAGAAGCCGAAGTAGCCGCGCCATCCAATGAGGTATGGGCTCAGTTCTTCGATCAGCTGCGGCAGGCTGATCCCCCGTGTCCGGCGTGTCATGT
>DASQCY010000077.1:0-4108 GCA_035634495.1 Allostellaceae bacterium | reverse complement strand
ACCCCGATCGCCCTCAGCCGCGACTGTGTTCGTTCTAACTCCGCTTGTGCCTGGGCATGATCGTTCTCGGCCTGTTGGCGGTCCTTGACGGATCCAGCGGAGTATTTTTCCAGGGCGACCGCGCGGTCGAGCGCTTGCTTGGTCATCTTGACTGCCGAGCGCGCCTTGTCCTCGTCAGCGTAGGCCTGGGCGAGATCGCTCGAATCGATCACGGCAAGCTCCTGCCCCCGCTCGACGCGTTCGCCCAGCTGGATCTTCAGATCGATCAGCCGGCCGGCGACCGGCGGCAATACTTTGACGGTGCGCGCAGGCTCGGCTTCGACGATCGCTGGCAACTGCAATGTACGGTCGATCTGCTGTTGCGTGACCGTACCGATGGTCAACTTGCCGCGCAGCGGCGAGCCTTCCGGGACCACGATCCGCGAGCCGTCTCTGACGAGATTTGGCACGCTCTTCTGTGACACAGCCGCAGGCGCATGTGCCCGTTCGAGCGATTGGCCAGCGATCAACCGATACGCGCCGATCCCGGCGCCTGCGGCAAACAGGACAAGCGCCAGCGCCACGCCTGGACGTACAAGACTGCGTCGCGACATCTCATGCCGGTTATCCGACGTGTCGAATTGCGTCGTCCGAGGCATTCCAATCAAACCGATCGTGCCGCGACGATGAGGGAGTTCAGCCGCAGCAATGGTGTCGAGCAGGGCGAGTAGTCGCCGCCCGGCTGGTGAGCGCAAAAGATCAGGCGAGGGGCGGAGCGCGAGCCCGGAAAAGGAGATGCGGCGATGCTGCCGGGACAATTTCGGCGTTTGTCGCAAATCGTACCCGAGTGCCGACGGCTGGCCTTGGCAACGCGGGCGCCGCTGCCGTCCTGACGGAGTTGGCCAGGACCATGACGGCGCAGATGGCACAGTAGTCGGACCCCAGACCGATCGGTTTTGCCGATGCCGAAGAGGCATCAGACCCGGTTGTCGATGCTGCACCGGTGCTGATGGCAGACGGCGGCGAGGAAGCGGATACCGAAGGGAATTCTGAGCGATGAACGTGTCCGAACGACAGCACGAGTTGGACCGCGACTGCTAACAGTGCACACCACGATCCGGGCCTGATGTTCGATCGAACCCAATGCATCCAGGCGGCCGCCTTAGGCATTTCCCTGCGAAGTCGATACCATCGGGCCGCGGGAAATGCATCAAATTCCAGCTTTATGCCCGCCACTTCGCCGAGTAGCACGACGGATTTGGCGGGCCCCTATGATTGACCCGAATCCTCGACCGGTTCAGCATGCCCGCCGCGCGGAGTTGCGAAAGGGCTAACCCCGATGATCAAGAGCGTAGGATTGCTAACCCGCAAGGGCGGGCTCACCCACGAGGACTTCGTCAAGCATTGGTTCGAGGTGCACGCGCCGCTGGCCCATGCGGTGCCGGGGGTGCGCCGCTATGTGCAGTCGCATATTGTCGAAGAGCGAAGGCGTCCCGACATTCAAACGACCGATGTCGAGATCGATGGCATCGCCGAGCTCTGGTACGACGACCGGGCCGCCATGGAACGCGCCAATGCGTCGGCCGAGGCCAAGCGCCTGCATGCCGATGGTGCGTTGTTCATCGGCCGGATCAAGAGCTTCGTCGTCGAAGAAAAGGTGATCATCCCGCGGGAGTGAGCATGACCGAAAAATCGCCCCGCTATTTGTCCGGCTTTGGCAACGAGCACGCCACCGAGGTATTGCTGGGCACCCTGCCGCAAGGCCAGAACGCGCCGCAAAAGCCGCCGCACGGCCTCTACACCGAGCAGATTTCGGGGACGCCGTTCACCGCGCCTCGCGGCCACAATAGGCGATCGTGGCTCTATCGCATCCGCCCATCGGCAATGCACCCGGCGTTCCATCGGATCGACAACGGTCTGATCCGCAGCGCGCCATTCGACGAGGTTGCACCGCCGCCCAACCGCCTCAGATGGGACCCGCTGCCCTTCCCCGACCAACCGAGCGATTTTATCGACGGCCTAGTTGCGATGGGCGGCAATGGCGATGCGAACGGCCGCTCCGGTATCGCGATCCACATCTACCGCGCGACGAAGTCAATGGGGCGCCGCGTCTTTTACGACGCCGACGCCGAACTGCTAATTGTGCCGCAATTGGGGCGCCTGCTGCTGGCCACCGAGCTGGGTGTGATCGAGGCGGCCCCCGGCGAGATCGCCGTCATACCGCGCGGCGTCAAATTCCGCGTCGAGTTACTCGACGCCCGAGCGCGGGGCTATGTCTGCGAGAATTACGGAATACTCTTCCGGCTGCCGGAGCTCGGACCGATCGGCGCCAACGGCCTCGCCAACCCGCGCGACTTCCGCACCCCGGTCGCGGCCTTCGAAGACAAGGACGAAGCCTGCGAGGTGGTGGCGAAATTCGAGGGGAATCTCTGGGCGACCGAACTAAACCACTCGCCGCTCGACGTCGTTGCCTGGCACGGCAATTACGCCCCTTACGTCTATGACCTCGCGCGCTTCAACACACTCGGGACGGTCAGCTTCGACCACCCCGACCCGTCGATTTTCACCGTGCTGACCGCACCCACCGACACCCCCGGCACCGCCAATTGCGATTTCGTGATCTTCCCGCCGCGCTGGCTTGTGGCAGAGCACACCTTCCGCCCCCCGTGGTTTCATCGCAATTACATGAACGAGTTCATGGGTCTGGTGCACGGGGTCTACGACGCCAAGGCCGAGGGTTTTGTCCCAGGCGGCGCGTCATTGCATAACTGCATGTCCGCCCACGGTCCCGACCGCGCCACCTTCGACAGGGCGACGGCCGCCGAATTAAAGCCGCAGAAGATCGCGGACACGCTCGCTTTCATGTTCGAGACGCGCCTCGTGATCCGCCCGACCCGCTTCGCGCTCGAAACCCCGGCTCTGCAGCGCGATTACGATGCCTGTTGGGCGGGGTTCGAGAAAGTGTTCAAAGGGTGATCGCAGAATCCTACCACTGCTCTCAGCCGGTCGGAGGCGCGATCTCGTCGAGCGACCGTCCGCGCGTCTCAGTGCCGATCTGCGTCACCGCGACGGCGGCTATCGCCATCATCACGGCGATCCCGGTCATCACATAGCCGAGCCCGAAAGTGCTCAGAAGCCCGATCACCGGGAACGACACCGCAGCCCCGACGCGTCCACCACTCTGTGCCAAGCCGAAGCCCGAGGCGCGCGCATTGGTCGGGAACACCTCCGAGGTGAAGATCTGCATCGAGTTGCCGGCCAGCTGGATGAAGAAGTTCATCCAAAAGCCGACGACCAGAACCATCATGTCCGATCGCGAATAGAAGAACGTGATCGACATGACGACGGCGAGTACGAATGCGGTGACCGAGGTCCTGATCCGGCCGAAGCGTTCAAGCGAATACATCATGAAGAGGCTGCTCAGCGGGAAGGAAAGCTGCATCCCGAAGGTGAAGGTCAGGGACTTGGTGATCGTGAAGCCGCGATCGGCGAGGATGTTCGGCAGCCAGCCGCCGAGACCCAGGGCGGCGCCAAAGAATGCGAAAAAGCAGATCATCGCGGCGATGATGCGCTTCCTGTATCGGCGGAACACGACACCCATCGGATCGCTGCGGATGTAGCCGCCCGCGTCGGTGACGAACTCGTCGGCGGATGGTGGCCTGCCGAGGCCCATGCGTTCGAGGAGATCGAGCGCCCGCCGGCCATGACCGTGGGTGACCAGCCACCGCGGCGACTCGGGCAGCGCAAAGCTCAGGGCAAATACGACCAGTCCGCCGAGGCCGATGACCACCCAGATCCCACGCCAGCCGATCGTGTCCCTAAAGCCCAGCGCAAAGAGCGTACCGATCGGCCAGACGCAAGCGCCACCGATGAACTGCATGAAGGCGGTGGCTCGCCCGCGGATCCGCTTGGGTGAATATTCAGCGACATAGGAGAAGCACGTTGGGGAGGCCGCGCCGAGCCCGATCCCGGCGATCAAGCGGCCGAAGGCGAGCCAAAGGGGGTTGGGCGCCAGGGCTGCCGCAATCGTCGCAAGGCTGTAGAGCAGCACGCTCGCCTGGTAGATCCGCTTGCGCCCCAAACGGTCGGTGAACTCGCCCTGGCCAATCGCGCCAATGAAGAGCCCAAT
>DASQCY010000076.1:0-2771 GCA_035634495.1 Allostellaceae bacterium | reverse complement strand
GATACGGCCATCGTCGAAAAGGCGCGCGAGCAGCGCTTCGACTTGCTGACCGGGGATGCGAGCCGAGACGCGACACTCGATCTGTGCAATCTCAATGCCGCGCATGGCCTGATCGCGCTGACCAATGTCGATACCCTGAACCTGGAGATCGCACTCGGCGCGCGCGCCCGCAATCCGACGATGCCGATCGTGCTGCGCATCGCCGAAGCGAGCTTCGCCGAGTCGATCGCTCGGCACTTCGAGTTCGAGACGACCTATTCGGCCGCGGCCCTGGCGGCTCCGGCCTTTGTCGGCCTATCGCGTTTCCCCGGTTCGCGCGGGCGCGTTGCGTTTGCCGGTCAGGAGTTTGCCGTAGGCGAGGTCGGCATCGCCGAGGATGGCTCACCGCCAGGGCCGCGCGATGCGGTCCTGCTCGCCGTGTCGCGGCAGGGCGGCTTTGCGATTGCCGACGATTTCGCCGAGCTCGGGCCGGGCGACCGCGCTCTGGTCATCGTCCCGCTCGCGCCCTTCAGAGAGGGAAAGGACACTCTTGCCGCCGCAGCGGCGCGATACCTGCCGGGGGGATAGCCTAGGCCGCCAGCTCGCACCAGATCGGCGTGTGGTCCGAGGCCCGTTCTTTGGCACGCGGCTTCTTGTCGATGTCGCACGCCGCGATTCTGTCGGCGGCGTGCGGCGACAGCAGCAGATGATCGATGCGCAGCCCCTCGTCGCGGTGCCAGCGCCCGGCTTGGTAGTCCCAAAAGGTGTAGCGGTGCGGCTCGCGGTGGAAGACGCGGTAGGCGTCGGTCAGCCCGAGATAGACGAGGGCGCGAAACCGCGATCGCGCCTCGAGCCGGCACAGTGCGTCGTCGCGAAACGCCACGGGATCATAAACATCGTCATCGGTCGGACAAATGTTGTAGTCGCCGGCGAGTACGAACGGGATCTCGCGGCATAACAGGTCCCGGGTATGGTCGACGAGCCGCTCCATCCAGGCGAGCTTGTAGGTGAACTTGTCGGTCCCGACCGGGTTCCCGTTCGGCAAATAGACCGAAGCGACGCGGACGCTGCCAAAAGACGCTTCGATATAGCGCGGCTGCTCGTCGTCCTCGCTGCCCGGCAAGCCGCAAACGAGCTCCTCCGCGGGACGTTTCGACAACAGCGCCACCCCATTATAGGCCCGCTGCCCGATCGTTTCGACGTGGTAGCCGAGCCCCTTGGCCTCGAGCGTCGGGAAATCGGTCGCCGGACATTTCGTCTCCTGCAGGCACAACACATCGGGCTGGGCCTCCTCGAGAAACGCGAGCAGATGCGGCAGCCGCGCCTTGACCGAATTGACGTTCCAGCTGGCGATCTTCACGGCCGCGACGGGTCGGGTCGGTCAGCCGATCGAGAAGGAATTGCCGCAGCCGCAGGAAGAAGCGGCATTCGGATTATTGATCCGGAACGAGGCGCCCATCAGGTCCTCGACAAAATCAACCTCGGCGCCGTTCAAGAGGCCGAGCGAGACATCATCGACAACGATGGCCACACCGTCGCGTTCGAAGACGAAATCGTCCGCGTTGCGCTGATCGTCGAAGGTCAGCCCATATTGGAACCCCGAGCAGCCGCCGCCCGAAACGGCGATCCGCAGAAACGCCTTCTCCGCCTCTTCCTGGGTCCGCAACGCGGCTATGCGGCGGGCCGCGTTCTCGGTTACGACGATCCGTCGCTCTTCGATCTCGCTCGTGCTCACGGCCATATCGCTGACGCTCCCGGCTAGGCCTGCCAGAGCTATGTAAGCATCCGGTGAAGCCCGGTCAAATGTCCTTCCCGCGTGCACCGGAACCCGCCGGGCCGAGGAACGAAATGAAATTCTCGAAGCGCCGCTGTCGCGCTTCCGGCGGTTCTGGATTGCTTGACCGGCGCTGGCGAGCTGCACGATCCTGGCGCACTGGTTGGTTCGTGAGTGTAGCCCGTCGTCGTTGGACCGATCGCTCAGGAGATTTCGAATGCAGCTGATCCTCTACTACGCTCCCAACGCTTGCTCGCTGGTGCCCTACGTGACCTTGACCGAGGCTGGTGCACCTTTCGAGGTCCGCCCGCTGAACTTCCGTAAGTCGCAGCACATGACGCCCGAGTATTTGCAACTCAATCCCAAGCACAAGGTGCCGGTGCTCGTGATCGACGGCGCGCCGCTCACCGAGAACGTCGCCATTCAAACCTGGATCGCCCGAAATTTTCCGGCGGCAAAGCTGCTTCCCGTCGATCCTATGCAGGAACTGCACGCAATTTTCTTGTTGGGGTGGTGCGCCTCGGGCATCCACCCGTTCCTATCGCGCATCAATTCGCCCGCACGCGTCTGCGACCTGCCGGGTGCCGAGGAGTCCGTGCGGCGGCTTGCTGCGCAGCAGCTGTTCGAAAACTACCAGATCGCGGACGACAAGCTCGCCGATCGCGAGTGGTTCTTCGACCATTTTACCGCCGTCGATGCCCACTTCTTCTGGTGTTTTCGGCGAGGCACCCAATTCCACCTCGATCTCTCTCAATTCAAGAACTGCATGGCGCATTTCGAGCGCATGAAGCAGCGGCCGAGCGTGCGGAAATTGCTGGCCTACGAACAGGAGGTGCAGACCGCGTTCGCGCAGGCAGCTTGAACTTGTAGGGCTGCATTTGTTCGCCAGTGGCGCCTAAATGATGAAGCTGAGCCTGCCGTGCGGGCGCAGGGTTTCGAGATCGAGCACCGCCCGGCGCTCGCGGAACAACAGACCGGAAGGGTCGCGCACCAGTACGTGCCGATATTGTCCGACATA
>DASQCY010000075.1:0-4214 GCA_035634495.1 Allostellaceae bacterium | reverse complement strand
CTCGTGCACCCCGAAGATCTCCTGGACGACGAGGACGGTCGGAAACGGTCCGCCCTTGTCCGGCATCGCGCGATAGGCCGGGATCGATCCATCCGTTACCGGAACCTTGACCTCTCCAGCTTCGAGCCCGGATGCGTCGGTATGGATGGCTTCCGCCGACACCGGCTGGACGGACAGCGCAAAGCCGGTGGCGAGCGAAGTCATGACAAACCCGCGACGGCTCCATTGCGAGCGCGGCAGCAACCCTTCTAATCCACTCTCGACAGCGTCCATTGCGTCCTCCCTTGGCGTGAACACCTGCGGTGAGGATAGAGCATGAGTCAACGCAGGCGAAAGACGCGTTCCCGCTCGTCACGCGGCTGTGATCGGTAAATGGCCGATCAATAATCGTAGTTATAATTGATCCCAACGCCGGTGCTGCCGGACTGGCCGGCCTCGCCTCCGACGGTCAGATGCGGCCGCAGCTCAATCTCCACCGTGATCTTGCTTGTCGGGGGCGAGATGCCCTGGCTCACCCCAACGGAAACTCCTGGGGCGATGTATTTCCCGGCGCTGAGCGCGGTGCCGCTGGTCGCCGAATTGCTCGCACCACCGGGGTTCAACGTGCCGGTCGTCGGGCCACTCGCGCCGGAGCCCAGTTTGAACCAATCGAGGCCGAGCCCGCCGCGCAAGCGGTCGAGAACGCCCGGGCCGCCGCCGGCGAGAGCGCCGGCTGCCGCGGCGAGCTGCAGCCCCTCTCCGGCGGTGATCTGGCCGACCCCCTTGCCGAACAGGACGCGCGCGAGGATCTCGTCTTGTGGCACAACCGGCGTCGAAGTCAGCGTGATCGTCGGCGCCGAGGCAAAGCCGCCGATGTTGACCTGCGCCGTAATGTCGGCGGTGCTGGCCTCGGCGAGGATGTCGAGAACCGGGTCGAGCCGTGGGCTGCCGTCGAAGGTGATCCTGCCGCGAGTCAGTGCGAAGGTTTTGCCGAGGAAATCGACGCTGCCGCGGATCTGCTCCAGCTGACCGCTAATCGCGGGCGCCTCGCTGGTGCCGGTAATCGTGAGCTTGCCGCGCCATTCGCTGTCGAGCCCATGCCCGCGCACGAAGATGTTGCCCGGCATGTCGATCTTGATGTCGAGCGTCACCGGAAGCGCCGGTGGTTGGGCTGCGGGAGCGGCCAGCGGCTGCTTCCCGCTCTTGCTGTTGATTTCGACGACCTTCAACACGACGACGCTAGGTGGCAGGCTTTCCGGAAGGTTGACATCGGCGCGATCGATGGTGAGTGGCGCCGTGACCCTCGGCGCGGTCAACGGACCGGCGATCGCGACCGTCCCGGTCGCCGTGGCGATTGCCTCGTCGCGAGCGGCGACACGGAAATTCGCCAGCGTCGCGGAAAACTCGGCAGTCGGTCCCGAGGGACCCTTAAGCACGACATTGCCCTGCGCCTTGAGGCTCCCGCTGGCACTGTCCCCGGCCGAAAACGAGGTCAAGGTGAAACGGTCGCGATCGCCGACGAGATCGGCCTGCATCTTGGTCAGGACCGCCCCCGTGGCGAAGTTCTCGTACCGTGCGTCGGACAGCCTGAGACGGCCGTTTGCCGCCGGAGCGGCGACCGTGCCGCCGACCGAAATGTCGGCCGAGAAACGGCCGCTGACTCGGTCTTCGCCGAGCGGCAGCAAATCCGCAAGATGTTCGAGCTGCCCGGCACCCTGCAGCTGCAGGCTCAACCGGCCTTCGGGCGGCACCGAAATCCCGAGCGGTGATGACGTCAGCAACAGGGGCGCTGAGCCGCCGAAGCTGATCGTGTCTCCTTTGAGGCCCTCGACCTGTCCGTTCAAATCGATGTTTCGCCCGTTCCAGATACCGTCGACGCCGAGCCCCAGCGTGCGGAGCTGGGAACGTTTCGAGGAGGCGAGGGTGAGCCCCCGCGCCTTCAAGGACATATTGCCTTGTGGCGCGCGCAGAGTTCCGCCGAGGGTCGTGGCGATAGTCAGGGTGCCTTGCGCATGGGGATAACCCAGGAGCCGGGCACCCGAGGCTATCGGCAAATTTCCAGCATTCAGAGCGAGCGACAGCGAGTTGCCCCGCAGGCCGCCGTTGCCGGTGATCCGACCGGTCCCGAAATCGAGTGCTAGGCCGGAAAAGGCGAGATCGGAACCGCGCTTTGACAGCGTCAGCGGCTGTTCGAGAAGTATCCGGTCGCCGTCGAGTGATCCGGCAAGCCGGGTCAGACGCAGCTCGACCTGGCCGGGTTCACGCCCGCCTTCGCCGGCGAGCGCCACCGTCAGCGGCTGCCCCTTGGCGTCACCTTGGAAAGCGAAGCGGGAGGGTCTCGGCGCGTTGAGCGTGAGGTTTGCCGAGGCGAATTTGGTTTTGCCGAAGCTCGCGGTTGTCAGAGCGAGGCGCCCTGTTCCCGACGACGCTCGCCAGATATCGGCGAACCGCGCTGCAAGCTCGAGCCGACCGATCCCGATACGCGAGGACCCGGTGCCGGCAGCGAGTCGGCGTCCGCTTAGCGAGAGATCGAGCAGCTGGCCGCCCCGCGCGTCGAGCCCGGCGCCAAACTCGAGATTGCCGTCGAGCGGGGTCCCAGCGAGCTTGGACAAGCGCGCCAGATCGGAGGCCCGTCCGCTGATCGAGCCTCGGATCAGATTAGTATCCAGGGCGATACGCAGGCTGCCTTGGATCGCGTTGTCCGCCGCCGTCAACCGGAAGCGCGGCAGCACCACCTCGGAATTCCCTTTTAGCTCGGCCGCGAGCGCCAGTGTCCCGTCGAGGTCGTACGCGCGATAGGTGCTATCGAGTGCCACCTTTGCCTCGGAGAGGTTGGCGACCTCTCCGGAGAGCCGCAACCGATCGATCCTCCTTCCGCCGGCGGCGATGTCATTGCCCTCAACTTCGCTCTTGAGTCGTAGACGATCGAGAGGTCCCTCCACATTGACGCGGGCCGACACCGCGCCCGCCAATTCGGTCCCCAAAGCGATGCCGAGCGGCTTCAACCGAGGCAGTTCGACAGCGAGCGCTGCGGCGAGATCGTTCGAGGCGGGATCAAACCGCCCCTCGCCCGACAGCTTCGCCGCCACGCCGGTGATGGCGAGCTGGTCCACGATCAGCGTGCCTGCGGGGTCGCGCCGCAAGGAACCCGTCATCGTCGCCGAATCCCCAAGGAGTGCATCGACGGCCGCTATGCCGGTCCTCAATCCATTCGCCGAGCCGAGAAGTCTCGCTTTGAAGCCGGCCGTGCCTTCCCGTGCGGCATCGGCCTCGAGCTCGATCGAGCCGCCGAGCGCGTTGCCGACGAATCCCGAGAAGGGACGAAGGTCGGCGACCGATAAATGCAGCTTTCCTTCGACTGTCCGACCGCCTTCCGTGAGTTGTCCTGCGCCGGTCAGGGCGAGGCCAACGCCCTCGACGGATAGGTTGGTTAGGTCGACGGTACTGCCGTCGCGGGCAGCGATGGCGGCGAGCGACCAATTGATGTCGCGGCCGAGTTCGGGCGGGACGGCAACTGCTTCGGGCGACACAAGCCCCTCGATACGGCCGTTTGCCGCGAATTCGATTTGCGAATCCGGGTTGTCGAGAACGCCGGTCGGCGTCGCCGAGACATCCGCCTCGATATGCTCGGCCCCAGAAGAGCCGAGACGAATCCCGGCCGCTGATAAATTCAGCATCAGCGCGGGGCGGCTCTCCGTGCCCGTAAGTTCGGCGGTCACCAATGCCGAGCCAGCGAGATGACTGCCGAGGAGGCCTGCCAGCTTGGAGAGTTCCGGCACCTTTGCCCGCAAATGCGCTGCCACGGCCTTTTCCGGGCCACCAAAAGCGGCATCGCCGTTCACAGTGCCTGCGGCGGCTTCGATCGACAGCGGGTCGACCACCACCCGGTCGCCGAGTGTCGCGCGCAACGATAGTGCAAGTCGGTCGCCAAGGAGCGATGCGAACTCCGTCGGGAGGAGCGGGGTCATTGCCGCTGTGCCCGATAGCGTGAGCACGGTATCAGCCGTGACCGCGAGCGTCACATCCGCGTCGAAATGCGCGAGAGTGCCGGCAGAGGCGGAGACCCGCCCATGCCAGTCAGCGAGCGGCCCGACGCCGTTCAGAGAAAGCGCGAGCGGCGGCCGGTCCGTGCGCCCGAGGAGACTGCCGAGCAGGATGCCGGTAGGCTCGCTCGCCTCGAGCCGAAGCTTCAGGGTAGGGGAGGCTCCGGCAAGCTCCATCGCCAAAGTGATGTT
>DASQCY010000074.1:0-8703 GCA_035634495.1 Allostellaceae bacterium | reverse complement strand
TTCCGACGCGTCGGAGGGCGTGAGCCTCATGGCTACTACCCCTCAGCCCACCCAGCATGTCACATTCGCGATCGACGATCCGCGCACCCTCGGCTAGCAATCAGAACCATTTTTCCTTGTCGACGACGTTGAGGAGAGGCTGACCCGCAGCGAAGCGCCGGCAGTTCTCGAGCAGGATCGCCTCCCATTTCCGGCGATAAGGGGTGCCCAGGATCGCGACATGCGGGGTGATCAGCACATTGGGCATTCCCCAAAGCGGGCTGTCGGATGGCAGCGGCTCCGGGTCGGCGACATCGACGCCCGCACCCGCAAGCTGACCGGACTGCAGTGCCGCGATCAGGTCTTGCGTTACGACACAACGGCCGCGCGCAATATTGATGAAATAGGCGCCGCGTTTCATGCGGGAGAACAGCCTCGCGTTGAACATCCCCAGGGTGTCTGGCGTCTCCGGTGTCGTCACGATGACGAAATCGGCCTCGCCGAGGCGCTCCTCGAGCCGGTCGGGGGTGGTGAGGTCGGCCATGCCGGGGGGCGGTTGCGTTACTCGCGGGTCAATGCCGAGCACCCGCATCCCAAAGGCGGCGCATTGTTTGCTGGCCTCGCTGCCAGCGCCCCCGACGCCGACGATCAGCACTGTCTGCCCCGGCAGATCGATCATCCCCGGACCTCGCTGCCAACGCCTCTGTGGCAGGTAGTGGTCGAAGCGCCGGGCAAAGGCGAGCAGAAACGCCACCGCGTGGGTGGAGAGATGCTCGTTGTAGCTGCCGTGCATGCCGGTGACGACGACGTCGCTCTTGACCAGCGCATCGTGGAAATATGCACCGCCGAGCCCAGCGCGGGAGGCACAGATCCAGCGCAGGTTTTTCGCCCGGGCGAAGAGTTCGGGCGGTACTGTCCCGTATGCCGCATCCGCGGTCTCGATGTCGGCGAGGGCGTCCTTGGGATCGGCGTATATCTTGGCGACCGCACCCGGGACGGCCTGGCTGATCTTCTCGGGCCACGACGGATCGGCATCCGGGGACAACAGCAGGATCGTAAAGCTCATCGGACGGCTCCGGCTGATTCACATAACCGCAGGTTAGGGGATCTCGCGAATGTGAGGCAACAGCCCCGCTAAGCGCCTCGACCGACGACGTGACCAGCCCGCCCGTGGCCTCGTTATTGTCAAAGCTCGGCCAGAGGCTGCGATAACCGATTGTATTCGCGCCCGCCGCCTGGGCGGTATTCAGCGCCTACCTATGCCGCCGCCGATGTCGCGGTACGACGGGTCAACCGCGACCGGCTCCAGAGATAGGGCACGATACCTATTACGATGCCGCCGATGCCGAGGACGTTGGTCGTCAAATTGTAGGTTGGGACGTTGTAGACGGCGATGAATAGACAGAAGCCTACTCCGAGCAATGGCCAAGCGAGCAGGAAAATAAATCGACTCAATCCGGTCAGCGCCTCCTTGCGGAAATGCCAGGCACAAGCGAGCCCGGCCAGGGCGTAGTAAAAGGCGATCTGAAAGCCGACGGCATTGACCGAATCGCCGATGACCGTCTTGATGCCTGACAGATATGTGGACAGGAAGAGCAGTAGCAGGCCGAGCACGGTGATCAACAACGTGGCCAACCACGGCGTGCGGTAGGTTTGGTGCAGCCGCGCATAACGGGGATGCAGCACATTGTCTCGGCCCATAGCAAAAAGAGTGCGGGTAAATTGCAAAATCGAGGTTTCCAGTGTGCCGACCGTGCTCAGCATGACAGCAATCACTGCGGCATAGTCCCAAGGATGCGGTATCAGCTTTTCTGCCAACGTGGAGACGATGTTGACACCGGCATTCTCGATTTCGGCATCGCTGAGCACCCTGAGAGCGAGGGCATTGAAACCGACCAACAGCACAACGGTTACCGCCGCTGCGACAATGCTGCCGCGCCCGGCGATACGCGCGCCGTCACAAGTTTCTTCATTGAGGTTCACGGTGACATCCCAGCCGCTGAACGCGAACAAGGCGATCCCGGCGCCGATCGCGAACAGGCCCGGCGTGAAGCCGGCGCCGGTGAACCATGCGAGGGAATAAGCATGCACCGGCGCGGGGCCAAAACCCACGGCAGCGAGGACGAGCAGCAACGCCACTACGCCGACTTCGAAGACCGTGAAAACGATCTGTGTATAGCTGCTGAGCTTGATTCCCTTTGCGACGATAGCGCCGATAACCAACACCCACCCCGCTGCAATGAGGGTAACGGCGTTTTGATTGTCGACCATACCAGGCGCAAACAGCTTTAGCGTCCCCGCAGCAGCGGGAAGGGTGCCGGAGACCATGAACAAAGCCGAGCCGGTGATCACCGACCAGCCAGCAAAAAACCCGATCGCCGGCGAAAAAATCGAGGTCAGCCACGAATAGGAGGCGCCGGCATTCGCGTCCTGACGGTTCAAATGGCGGAACGCGAAAACGATGCCGAACATGATCAGGCCGCAATAGAGCAGACTGGCCGGCGCCAGCGTGCCGACGGATCCGATCAGCACTGCTGCGGTGGCCGCCAAGCTATAGGCTGGCCCGATCCCGGCCACTCCCATGACCACCGATTCACCAAAGCCTAGCGCGTCAGCGCGAAGTCCCGGATTGTTTACGGTGCTCTTGGCTTCTTCAGGTTTAGCGCACACCGGGAAGGGTGTCGGTCTTGTCAAAATGATCGCCCTTGAACAGTAACGTCACCCGAGCATTCTTCGCCATCGCATACGCGAAGCAGTTGCCGAGGTTGAGCTGCGCCGGATGTCCCGTCCCTTGCCATAGCGAGAGAAAGCCGCGAGTGCGGAATGCGCCTCCTTGTCGGTGATCGGAGCCGTCCGCACACGCGCCAGCTCGAGAAATTCACCGACGTCTTGCTCGGCCTCCTCGACGCTCGCATGCCGTTTCCTGCATATCTCCAGGGCCGTCTCGAAGATTGCGATCGCCGAGGTGATAGGGGACGGGTCGCCCTCCAGCACATCGGCGAGCGCGTCAGCTTCCGGCTCGCGGGTCAAGATGGCGACGATCGCGGATGCATCGACGAACATTACGCGTTCCCACTGAGCTCGTCATAGAACGCCTTGTCTGCTTCCAGGCCGGTGGCCGGCCGGCTCAGCACCCGTTGCTGAAGCGGGCGAAGGCGATTCCGGAGAGGCACTGCCTCGTCAAGGCGACGCAGCTCGTTCTCCAACGCAATTCTCACCGCATCGGTCTTGTTCATTTTTCTGCCGGCCGCCAACCTCTCGGCGAGCTGGTTGACGACCTCATTGCCGATATTGAGAGGCATGCCAGTTCAATTTGGCAACTGGATTGCGCAACAAGAAAAGCCTACTTTTTCAGTTCGGACCAATTTGTTGCGTAAACGAACGTTTGCGCACGTCACTGAACGACCTCCATTATTCGCTCAGAGTGCGTTTTAGGGAAGATTCTGCCATGACCCGAGGTCTACGACCAGCGAGATTGCGCTCCGGTCGACATGCGCCGAGAGCACGCGCTGCCAACGATAGCGTCTGCAGACGTAAGAGCTCTTGCTGCGTCGTATGTCGTCGCGACGACTAATTGATCATAGTCCATCGCAAAGATGATCCTCGCGGGGGCTGGGACGGGATCACTACTTACCAAAGGTCAGGAGGTCCAGCCGGGAAGCGAGCCCCTCGGCCCTATTTGAATGGTGCCCCATAACAACCTTTGTCATCGCGGTCCCTCTCTGTTGTTCGGCTGCTCGAAATTCTGACGGCCGCCTGTGTTGCCGGCATTAGAATGGGCGTGACTTGCAGCGCCCCTGTACGCCTTGCATTTAAGTTCCTCTGGATGCTGCGCGCAGTATTTGACTGGACTCAGCTCATCGGCAGTTGTTGCGACAGGCAAAAGTGCAAAAAGGGCAGCAAAAAATGCCAGACGATGACGCGTCATTGGTCGAGCTCCGGATAGGGTAGTACGGTCCGCACCGCGCGGTAGCCGATCACCAACGGCCGGTCGAATTTCTGTTCTAGCTCGATGGTGCTAGCGTCCACCGCCGCGTAGCTGACGATACCGCCAGGCAGCCCTTCGGAAAGGTCGTGGCTCAAAGCCGAGAGCCGCTTTTGCATTGCTTCTTGTGTGGCGTGCAGAGCGTTCGCGGCGGGTTCACCGGCTCCGGTGCCAACTTGTGCACTGGAAACTTGCGCCAGCAGTGCCGACTGCTCCGCCAGTGTCTGTAACTGCGCTGCCATTTTGGCTTGCATGCCAAAGACGCTGTTGGCGGATCGGCGCTGCACGATTGAACGGGTGAGATAGACACGACTGACTAGGATTAGCTCAACGTCCAGCGTGTAGGCACCCTTCTCGTTCTTCTCACTCGCCCGGCGGCCTACCACCATGGACAGCTCTCGCCGCGCTACTTCAGGCCTGCACATATCCTTCGTGAGAGGCTCGGTGCAGAGCTCTGCCAGCCGATTTGTGGCCATAAGGCTGGGGACGCCGTAGGTTGCAGACGAGGTGAGCTGGAACTCCACCGTCTCCTGGTTGTCCCGACCGACGCCGAAAAGGCCAAGCAGCCCGCCGCCCTTGACCCCGCTCTGTGCGCTACGAGTGTGGCGGGTGGTAAACCCCGGAAAGGCAACCAGGGAGAGGTCGCGAGGTGGCACTGAGGAGCGGAACAGTGTGCTTGCCTGCACCGGCTGAGTTGTGCTTGGCGCCGGCGCCTGGGCGTTCACGACCTGCTCGAAGAACGGCATTCCAGAATAGGCCTGCTCAAGATCCTCTGACATGTCGACATGCCAAATTTTGACCATGCGGCCAATGTCGGTCGGTTCGCCGTCGGTGACGACGACAAAAACGTCACCGACATAGACATCCTCTTCCGGTGGGAAGAGCGGCTCAATGTCGAGTTCGTTGATGGTGCGGTTCCACGCGCGGGCTACAGTCTCGGTTCCATCGCCGAGCTGGGACGGCGAGGAACCGGCGAGCCACCATACCACGCCGAATGTAACAACAATGCCAAGAAAGAAGGTCAAGAACGGTATGACGGTACCGCGCCAACGGTGGGAAGCCGGCGCTGCTTTGGCGCCTACCTTGATGTCGGCAGGCTCAGCCTGGGTGTCCACAACGGTAGGTCCTTCCAGCTCCGGCCGTAATCCGGCCGATCGTGTCTCCCCAGGTGTTACGTAGCGAACCACTATCGAGGAGCCGAAAAATCACCTGTGTGTTCGTAGATTAGCGTTAAACCACTATAACTCTAAATCTTTTGTTGCTCCCGCGCAATTGCGGCATGCCTGCCAAAGTTGTGCAGCCTCCATTCCGGAAAGTCGTTGTGCTCGATATCGGTGTCATTGGGGATTGCGCAGTTGTGCGGCGATCGCTATGAACGCGTCACGCCCACACACAGTCTGCGTTAGCTGTACGAAAAGCAAATATAAGATGCATTTCCCAAATCAATTGTTATTGTATTGTGCACTATATCGTGCGCTCCAGAATCACTAACGAAGGACAGCAAATCAGCAGGAGACTTAGGGTGAAGTTACTGCCAAGCTAAGTGGAGTCACAGCGTTTGCAGATCTTGGTATTAAATTCAGGGGCCGGATTGTTGAAACATCTCTAGATCGCGAGCCTGCAATTTTCCCGCATGATACCCGAGATCGATTTCTGGCGCGCAGCAACCTGATGCTCAAGCGCTACGGCGAGAAAGCCGTTGAGAAAAGCTCAGCGCCCGCCGACGAGCTCGCGGCCGCCAGCGATCACAACGGCGAGGCCGTCTGGCGGATTTCCGGCGCTATCGTGCAGCTCGCGAACAACTCATCGCCCGGGCCGGTGCGCTGACCTTCAGTCTGCACTCGATAAACCACCATCGTACCGCTTGAGGAACGACCGACCTGGCCTCGGTCCGGACCCCCTCCCCTCGACTGACCGCGGCCGTGCCAAAGATCTCCGTTTCGTGGATTGAAAAATCCGGATATAAATGCTAATTTCATAACAACGGGGCGACCCGCGAAACGGGAATCCAAAGACCCGAGGACTGGCGTAGTTGTCCCCGTTCGAGCGAAGGGGCAGGCTTGGGGTCCACGCCTTCGTGGGGGCGAAGGTAATTACTGCTGTCTCGCTGCCCTTTGAGTCGCTACGACGAAGACGCTCCGAGCTTCCTGCGGAGATCAGTGATCGGCCGCTGATAATCTGCCGTAACTAACAGCGGAAGCAGGGGGTTCTCGGAATTTTTGGGTCATTTCGGACTCGATATCAGTAGCGGCGCTATAAGCAACCCCGGTTACGGGGAGGAAACGCTGATGGGCAAGCTCGACGGCAAGGTTGCGATTGTTACCGGCGCGGCGCGCGGGCTCGGCCGCGCCTACGCCAGGCGTCTGGCCTGGCTCGGCGCAAAGGTCGCGGTCGCCGATCTCGATTTGAAATCCTATCGGGAGTTCGATGCCGAGGCGAAGGATATGACCGCGGAGAGCACTGTCGCCGAAATCGAGGCATCGGGCAGCGCCGCGCTGGGCATCGAATGCGATGTCTGCGATCACCTCGCGGTCGAGACCATGGTCGCCCGCGTCGTCGAACAATGGGGCCGGGTGGATGTGCTGGTCGCCAACGCCGGCGGCGGCCGCGGGCGGCCGGTGGATACCAAGGCGAGTACGATCGATCCGGCGCTCCTCGATCTCGTCGTCAGCATGAATTTGTTCGGGACCGTCTACAGCTGCAATGCCGTAGCTCCCTTCATGAAGCGCCAGCGCTCGGGCAAGATCGTCACGGTCAGCTCGGTGGCCGGCCTGTCTGCGTCGGCCGACGGGGGCTACGCGCATTACGGTGCGGCCAAGGCCGCGATCGCGCATTACACCCGCTATCTGGCGCAGGATCTCGGTCCCTACGGCATCACTGCCAACTGCATTGCCCCGGGGGTCATCGCCACCGGGCGAATCATGCAGACGGTCCTTCCGGGGAGCAGCGACAGCAATCGCGACCGGTCGGAACTGGTCGCGCTGCGACGCCTCGGGACCGTGGAGGATTGCGCAAAGGTGGTCGAATTTCTCACGACCGACCTCTCAGACTATGTGACCGGAGCGGTGATCCCGATCGATGGCGGGTTGCGTCGCGGATGATCAACGGGAGGATGGCATGAATTTGACGATGCGTTTATCGGTCTTTGCGTTATCGGCATTGCCGGCGATCGGCGCGAGCGGGGTTTCCTCGGCGCAACAGGCAAATATGAGTTTCTTCGTGACCAACGCCGGGTCCGGCAAGGGTGCCGACCTCGGCGGCCTGGAGGGCGCGGATCGGATCTGCCAACAGCTAGCCCAGGCCGTCGGAGTCGGAAACCGCACCTGGCATGCCTATCTCAGCACGCAAACGGTCGACGGTCAGCTCGCGGTCAACGCGCGCGATCGCATCGGGCATGGTCCGTGGCAGAACGCCAAGGGGGTGACCATCGCCAAAGATGTCGACGAATTGCACGGCGACAACAACCTCACCAAGCAGACGGCATTGACCGAAGAGGGCGATGTGGTCAACGGCCGCGGCGACACCCCCAACCGGCACGACGCGCTGACCGGCTCGCAACCCGACGGCCGAGCCTTCCCGCCGGGTGACGATAAGACCTGCCACAATTGGACGAGCAGCACCCAAGGGGCGGCGATGGTCGGGCACATCGACCGGCAGGGGTTGCGCGATGATGCCCAGTCGAAGTCGTGGAATTCCTCGCACCTGTCCCGCGGGCCGGACGGCGGTTGCAGCCAGGCAGATCTCCGCAGCACCGGCGGCAACGGCTTGTTCTATTGTTTCGCCGCCAATTAGAGGGCCGCTGACCCGACGCCAAATTCCGCTGCCAATCCGCTGCCAAAGCTCATTTCAATGCTCAAAATTCCGCTGCTGGCTACCCGCCTCAATCGCAACCAAGGGGCTGATTTCACGTGATTTTCAGGTGTCGGTAGGGTGAATTTCAGATGCTGAAACGCGTTTTTCCGCTGCCGGCAGGGGAATACCGACGGCTGGGGGGCTAACGGTATTCGTCGCCGCAATCGCCGATCAGCTTGATCAGGTCGCGTGATTTCGCCAGAACCGTCTCGATGGCCGTGTGATCGCCGGCGTCGAGCTCAAAGGCGAAGACCCGGGCATTGTCGGCAATGTGCTCGGCTACGCCCAGCCGCGCACCGACAATCACGCCGGCGACCGCCGGACGGCCCAGTATGTAGCGGACGCCGACATTGGCGATGCTCACCTGATGCTTGTCGGCGATTTGTTTCAGCACCGCGAGCAGCTCCTGGAACAGCGCCCAGCCGCCCCAGGCGTCGATCATACGCTTGTACTTCTGTAACGAGGCGGTGTTGAGCTCGGCCCGCGATGGCTCCGCCCGCCCAAGGTATCTCTCGGACAAAAGCCCGCCGAGCAGGGTGCCGTAAGCGAGAAATGTCGTTCCGCGCTCGCGGCAGAACGGTGCCATCCGCGCCTCGGGCCGGCGATCGACGAGCGAATACTGCACCTGGTTCGAGACGATCGGGACGCCGTGATCAGCGATCACGCGTAGACGCTCGGTGTCGAAGTTGGTCAGTGCCAAGTGGCGGATCTTGCCTTCGTGCTGCAGATCCGCGAGATGATCGAGTGCCTCGAGGTAGCTCTCGTCGCTGTAGTCCCACCAATGGAATTGGAGGAGGTCGAGACATTCGACACCCATTCGCGAGAGCGAGATACCGATCGCCTCCTCGACGGTGCGCCGCGTCATCCGGCCCGGCCGCGGAACCCAT
>DASQCY010000073.1:0-1642 GCA_035634495.1 Allostellaceae bacterium | reverse complement strand
TCGATTTCGATGACGTTGTTCGGAATCTCGCACATGACATAGATCTCGAGCCCGTTCTTGCCTCGCTCGAGGCCGTGCCGGGCCATCGCTTCGATCACCTCCCTGCCTTCGGTGACGCGGCGGCAAAACGGCACCATCACGGGGAGGTTGGTCAACCCCATCTCGTTGCGCACCCGCACGAGCGCTGCGCATTCGAGGGCGAAGCCGGCGGCATAAGCCGGATGGGCGTAGCGCGAGGCGCCGCGGAAGCCCAGCATCGGGTTCTCCTCCTTCGGCTCGAACCCGGCACCGCCGAGGAGCCTCGCATATTCGTTGGTCTTGAAGTCCGACAACCGCAGGATGACCGGCTTGGGATAAAATGCGGCGGCGATCGTGCCGACCCCCTCGGCCAGCTTCTCGACAAAGAAATCGGTCGGGCGGGCGTAGTTCCGCACCAGCCTCGTGATCGCAGCGCGTGCCTTCTTTGAGGTGACCTTTTCCGGGCAGGCGAGCGCCATCGGATGAATGCCGATGTGCTCGTTGACGATGAACTCCATGCGCGCAAGCCCGACCCCGTCATTGGGCAGCATTGCCGTGTGATAGGCGAGTTCGGGATTGCCCAAATTGACCATGATCTTGGTGCTGGACCGCGGCAGGGCTGCCGCGGCGACCCGTGTCACCTCGAACGGCAGAGCGCCCTCATAGACCTTGCCAACCTCGCCGTCGGCGCAGCTGATTGTGACCAGCGATCCGGTCGCTAGGCGCTCGGTCGCCCCTTCGGCGCCGACCACCGCCGGCACGCCAAGCTCGCGGGCGACGATGGCGGCGTGGCAGGTGCGCCCGCCACGGCGGGTGACGATCGCGGCGGCCGTCTTCATCACCGGCTCCCAATCGGGGCTGGTCGCCTCGGCGACCAACACCTCGCCCGGATGGAACGCGGCGAGATCGTGCGGGTCCGCCACCACCCGAACCTTGCCCGAAGCGATCTTCTCGCCGACCGCACGGCCGGTTACCAGGACGGGGCCGCCGGCCTTCAAGGTGTAGGTCTCGAAGGCACCCGGTGCACGGCAGGAGGCGACGGTCTCTGGGCGGGCCTGGACGATATAGAGCTTGCCGTCCACGCCGTCCTTGGCCCACTCGATATCCATCGGCGTCGGCTGCCCGGCCAGTTGCGAGTAGTGATCCTCGATGCGAATCGCGTAGCCGGCAAGCTCAAGCACCTCGGCATCGTTGAGACAGAAACGTTCGCGGTCGATCTTGCGTGTCGGCAGGTTGCGGGTGCTGGCCTCGCCATGCCCGCGCGCGTAGACGAGCCGCATCTGCTTCCTGCCGAGCGAGCGGCTCAGCACGGCCCGGTACCCCCGGCGGAAGGTCGCCTTGTGGACATAGAACTCGTCCGGGTCGACCTTGCCTTGCACGATGTTCTCGCCGAGACCCCACGATCCGGTCACGAAGACCACGTCGCGAAAGCCGGATTCGGTGTCGAGCGTGAAAATGACGCCGCTCGCCGCACGATCCGAGCGGACCATCTTCATCACCCCGACCGACAGCGCCACCTTGAAGTGGTCGAAGCCGTTGTCGATGCGATAGACGATGGCGCGGTCGGTGAAGATCGAGGCGAAGCAGCGGCGGCAGGCCTCGAACAGATCGCTCTCACCGCGCA
>DASQCY010000072.1:0-4862 GCA_035634495.1 Allostellaceae bacterium | reverse complement strand
TTCTGGTTCGACCTGCTCCCCGTCGCACAGGAAGATTCCTCGCTCCAGGTGGCACCGCCCGAATTCCTGACGCTAGTGATGCCCCGCAGCTGGTCCGACCTGTTCCGTCAGCCCAATCTGCCGCAACTCGAAAACGATGCGGTCCCCGCTTTTCTGCCGCGCCAGCGCTGGTTCGGGGAGAAGGACCAGCGGATCAAGGGTGCTTCGGTGCGGGCGTATGGTGAGATCGTTCGCCAGTTCGAGGACGGGTCGGGTTCGGAGAGCTTTTTGGCGGAAGTGGTCGAGGCGCAGTTTGCCGGTGGCAGTCGTGCGCGCTATTTCCTGCCGCTGGCCGCAATCTGGTCGCCGGCCGAGACTGAGTTGCGTCAGGGACTGACCCCGGTCACCTTGGCCGAACTGCGCCAATTCCGCAAGGAGGGCGCGCTCGTCGATGCCTTATCGCAAGATGGCCTTCCGTTGGCGGTCATCGATGCAATCAACCGCGAGGCAACGATACCGCTCGACGGTGGCGAAATTCGCTGTCGCAAGACGCCGAGTTTTTCTGATGTGGCGGTTCCGGAGCGCTTCGCGGTTCGCCGTATTGGAGCGGAGCAATCAAATAGCTCGGTGTTTTTCGAAGAATACGGAATGCTGAAGCTCTACCGGCGGCTCCAGCCTGGCCCGCACCCCGAGATCGAAATGTCTCGGTTTCTCGTGGAAACCGCCGGGTTTGCCAATACCCCGCCACTGCTCGCGACACTGGAGATTGCCATCGACGGCGAGGGCGGCAGAGAGGAGCACGCACTCGGCGTGTTGTTCGGTTTTGTTCGCAATCAAGGAGATGGCTGGACACAAGCGCTAAATTACCTGGGCCGATATCTGGACGACGCGCTGATTGCCAGCGGGGACGGCCCATCCGCTCTGGCCGATCCCGACGTCTTCTTCCTTATGCTGGCGCGCCAGCTCGGCATCCGCACTGCCGAGATGCACCGAGCGCTGGCCGAACATGCCGGCGATCATCCCGATTTCGTCCCCGAGCCAGTCAGTCCCGAGGACATCGCCGAGTGGCGCGATGATCTCGCCGGCGCCGCTGCACATATGCTATCCAGTTTGGAGCACGAACGCTCGAACCTGCCTGCCCAGACCCGGGATCTTGCAGACCGCGTCCTCGCGCTTCGCCACGAGCTGTTCGAGCGAATCCTGAGGCTGATCCCGGACACCGTTGAAGCGCAAAAGACGCGGTATCACGGAGACTTCCATCTAGGCCAGGTGATCGTCGTTCAGAACGACTTCTTTATTATCGATTTCGAGGGCGAGCCGGCACGGCCGCTTGCTTCGCGTCGGCGCAAGAGCTCTCCCCTGCGAGATGTCGCCGGAATGATTCGTTCGTTCGACTATGCCACCGTCGCCGCGGTGCGGCACCTTGCGGAGGCGCGGCCGGCGGCGGAGCCAAGAATGACGCAGCTCGCCGAAGCCTGGCGACAGCGGGCGGTCGACGGCTTTCGCGCCGCCTATCGCAAGACGATGCGCGGCTGCCCGGCTTATCCTGTGAGCAAGAAGCAAGCGCGCTTGATGACAGCATTCTTCATACTCGAAAAGGCCGTCTACGAGGTGTCGTACGAACTGGCGAACCGGCCCGGCTGGGTCGATATTCCCCTCAAGGGGATCCTTGGGATTTTGGCCAGGACCGAGAGGGGCGAGCATGCCGCAGCAGCCTGACCCGCAGGTCCAGGCTATTGTCGAGGGGCGTCATGATGATCCTTTCTCCTTTCTCGGCATGCATCAGACCGCCACCGGGATTTGCGTGCGCGCTATGTTGCCGGCGGCGCAAGAAATGGCGGTCGTCGAATCTGCGACCGGCAAAATCGCGGCCGAAGGCGTCCGGGCTCATCGCGACGGTCTCTTTGTTGCGACCTTAGCCGATCGGCGAGAGCCGTTTCGCTATCGGCTGCGCATATCGAGTGGCGCTTTCCGGAACGAATTCGACGACGTCTATCGTTTTTCCCCTGTTCTCGGCGAACTCGACATTTACCTCCTGGTCGAAGGGAACCATCTCGCGAGCTATCAAAAGCTCGGCGCACATTCGATCGTCCACGAGGGTACCGAGGGGGTCGCGTTTGCATTGTGGGCACCTAATGCGCGCCGGGTCAGCGTTGTCGGCGACTTCAACGCCTGGGACGGCCGGCGCATGCCGATGCGGCGCCGGGAAGCGAGCGGGTTCTGGGAACTCTTTGTGCCCGGGCTACGCCCCGGCCGCCTCTACAAATACGAGATCCTGGGAGCCGACGGCCGACTGCTGCCGCTCAAGGCGGATCCGCACGCCGAACGATCGGAAAGACCGCCCGGAACAGCATCAGTCGTTGCCGACCCGTCGCGACATATTTGGCACGACGGCGCTTGGATGGCCGAGCGCTGGCGCCGCAATGATCGCGAGTCGCCGATCGCGATCTACGAAGTCCATCTCGGCTCCTGGCGGCGCAATCTCGCCGAGCATGGACGGTACTTGACGTATCGCGAGCTGGCTGACCAACTCGTCCCTTATGTCCAAGAAATGGGCTTTACCCATATCGAGACCCTGCCGCTGGCGGAGTACCCATTCGACGGATCCTGGGGATACCAGCCAATTTCGCTGTTTGCGCCGACGAGCCGGTACGGGGCGCCCGACGACTTCCGCGCTTTCGTCGAGGCCTGTCACGTTGCGGGACTCGGCTTGATCCTCGACTGGGTGCCCGGACACTTTCCAAACGACCCCCACGGGCTCGGTCGGTTCGACGGGACCGCGCTCTACGAGCATGCCGACCCTCGTCAGGGCATTCACCCCGATTGGAACACGCTCATTTATAACTATGGGCGCCGGGAGGTGGCAAACTTCCTCTTGTCGAGTGCGCTCTACTGGCTGCGCGAATTCCATATCGATGGAATCCGGGTCGATGCGGTTGCCTCGATGCTATATCTCGACTACAGCCGCCGTGAAGGCGAATGGATCCCGAATCCCTTCGGCGGACGCGAGAACCTCGACGCGATTGCGTTTCTGCGGCGGTTGAACGAGCTGGTCTTTGGGGAAGGAACCGGCGCAACCTCTGTAGCCGAGGAGTCGACCGCTTGGCCGATGGTGTCGCGCCCCGTCTATGTCGGCGGGCTCGGCTTTGGCTTTAAATGGAACATGGGGTGGATGCACGACACGCTGCACTATATGTCGGCCGACCCAATCTACCGAAAGTACCATCATAACGACCTCACCTTTGGTCTTCTTTATGCCTATCATGAGAATTTTATTTTGCCGTTCAGTCACGACGAAATGGTGCACGGCAAGGGATCGCTGATAAACAAGATGGCGGGCGACCGCTGGCAGCGCTTCGCCAATCTACGCGCGTGTCTGGCCTATATGTGGACGCAACCCGGCAAGAAGCTTTTGTTCATGGGTGCCGAGTTTGCGCAGGGGCGCGAGTGGAACCACGATATAGGGCTCGACTGGCAGCTCCTTGCCGATCCGGCGCACGAAGGGGTGCGGCGGCTGGTACGCGATCTCAACCTTCTGTATCGTAATACACTGGCGCTGCACCGGCTCGACTGCGATCCCGATGGCTTTCGTTGGATCGACGTGGCGAACGCTGCTGAAAGCATCATTTCATATGTCCGCCGCGGACCTGATCCACACGAGCTAGCTTTGGTCGTCTGCAACTTCACACCGGTGCCGCGCGAAGACTACCGGATCGGGGTTCCGCGGCCCGGGCGTTATCGCGAGCGTATCAACACAGACGCAACGGAATATGGCGGCACCGGGATCGGCAATGCTGGAGAAGTACATGCCGAGCCTCATCCGGCGCACGGCTATCATCAATCGGTCCGTATACGGCTTCCGCCGCTCGGGGCCCTGATTTTCACCGCAGATTAAGTCCAATGGCCGCGTCGACCAAGGTGTGGCCGGGTCGTCCCTATCCGCTTGGAGCGACGTGGGACGGCGAGGGCGTGAATTTCGCACTCTTCTCAGCTCACGCCGAAAAGGTCGAGCTGTGCCTGTTCGATCGCTCAGGCAACCACGAGGAGGCGAGGATCGCGCTTCCGGAATACACCGACGAGGTCTGGCACGCCTATTTGCCGGACGCCCGTCCGAACTTGCTTTACGGCTACCGCGTCTATGGGCCGTACGATCCTGCGAATGGGCACCGGTTCAATCCCAATAAATTGCTGATCGATCCATACGTCCGATCGCTGCACGGCAGGCTGCGGTGGAGCGACGCGCTCTTTGGCTACCGCGTTGGCAGTCAGCGCTCGGATCTGTCATTCGACCGGCGCGATAATGCGCGCCAGATCCCGAAATGTCGGGTCATCGAACAGGCCTTTACGTGGGGCGAGGATCGCCGTCCTCAAGTCCCTTGGGAAGAAACGATCATCCTCGAACTGCACGTTCGTGGCACCACGATTAGACATCCCGATGTCGATCCCGTGCACCGCGGCACATTTGCCGGTCTCGCCTCGCCCGCTATGATCGACTATCTGCTCCAGCTCGGGGTGACCGCGGTCGAGTTGCTGCCGGTACACGCTGCGGTCGACGACCGTCATTTGATCGAGCGCGGGCTCGCCAATTATTGGGGTTACAACTCGATTGCCTATTTTGCGCCCGATCCGCGCCTGCTGGCGACGAATTCGATCGCCGGCTTCAAGACTATGGTCAAGCGGTTGCACGATGCCGGGATAGAGGTCATCCTCGACGTCGTTTACAATCACAGCGGCGAAGGCAATCACCTCGGCCCAACGCTTTCGTTTCGCGGCATCGATAATGCCTCATACTATCGATTGGACGCCGACCGGCGCTTCTATCAGGATGTTACCGGTACCGGCAACACATTGAACCTGGATCATCCGCGAGTTCTGCAACTCGT
>DASQCY010000071.1:0-2185 GCA_035634495.1 Allostellaceae bacterium | reverse complement strand
AACGGAACCAGCACTGTGGCGGCGATGAAGGCGAGCATAATGGCGTGGAAGGCATCGGCAAACGCCAGGGTCGACGCCTCGCGATAGGCGAGATGCCAGAGTTCCTTTAAAGCAGCGACGTGGCCCGCATCGAGGCTGCCTGGCAGTGCGCCGTAGCGCTGCGCGACGCCGTCGACCATCCGCGTCATTGCGCCGTTCGCCGGCGTCAGATGGTAGGCGATGCCATTGAAATGGAAATTGGTCCTGGCGTTGAGGATCGCTCCGCACAGCGCGATGCCGACCGCACCGCCAAGATTGCGCATCATGTTAAAGAGGCCGCTGGCGTATTTGAGGCGCTCAGGCGGCAAGCTGCCAAGGCCCAAAGTCACCGCTGGGGCTACTGCGAAGACCTGCGGGAACCCGCGCAGTATCTGCGGCAGCAAAAGCTGGTCGCCGCTCCAATCATGGGTAATGAAGCCAAAGCTCCACATCGAGAAGCCGAACAGGGCAAGACCCAACATCATCAGCCAGCGCGTGTCGAATTTGCGCGCCAAGACGATGTAGACGGGCACTCCGACGAGCGAGGCGGCACCGGTCGAGAAGATCGCTACCCCGGTCTGCCAGGCGCTGAACCCGCGCACATAGCCGAGAAATAGCGGGGTCAGATAGATCGTCGAGAAGATGCCTATGCCAGTGACAAAGGACAGAAAGCAGCCAATTGCGAAGTTGCGGTTGCCGAGCGCCCGCAGGTCGACGACCGGGCGCGCGAAGGTCAAGCTCCGGATTACGAAGAGGATGCCGGCGATCGACGCCACCCAAGCGGAGGTCCTGATGGTCGCATCGTCGAACCAGTTCCAGCGCGACCCCTCTTCGAGCACGTATTCGAGGGTGCCGAGGGCGATCGCCATCAGGGCGATGCCGGGGTAGTCGGCATCCTTGAGAAGCGACAGATTCGGTTCGTCGATCCTGACCAGCAGCGCGGCGAGGATCGTTACCACGATACCCGGCGCGAGGTTGACGTAGAACAGCCAGTGCCAGTTCAAGGTATCGGTGATCCAGCCACCGATGACCGGCCCCAATGTCGGCGCGACCGAGGCGATCGTGCCGATTACCGCGGCGGAATAGACTCGGCGCGGCCCCTCGAAGAAATAGAATGACGAGGTGAACATGGTCGGGATCATCGAGGCGCCGAGCAGCCCTTGCAGCGCCCGGAAGACGATCATGCTCTCGATGTTCCACGCCAGGCCGCAGAGCAGACTCGCGGCGGTGAAGCCCGCGGCCGAGGCGGTGAACAACCAACGCGTCGAGAACACGCGAGTCAGCCAGCCCGACAGCGGGATCACGATGATCTCGGCAATCAGATAGGCGGTCTGCACCCAGGCGATCTGGTCCTGCGCCGCCGACAAGCCGCCGCCGATCTGTTGCAGCGAGGAGGCGACGATCTGGATGTCGAGCAGCGCCATGAAGCCGCCGAAGCACATCACGACGAACGGCAATAGGCAGCGCAGCCAGACGGAGGTAGCGGGCATCGCCGTCACTCCCCTTCGGGGGCCCACGGCCGGGTATCGACAGTGACTGTCGTCGACAGACCCGGCCGCAACTCGCCGAGCCTCGCGTCGCCGTCATCGAGCGCAACGCGGACCGGGACGCGCTGGACGATTTTCGTGAAGTTGCCGGTGGCGTTTTCCGGCGGGATCACGCTGAAGACCGCTCCGGTCCCCGGTGCCAGGCTCTCTACGTGACCTTGGAAGATTTTCCCGGGCAGCACATCGGCGACCACCGTCGCCGGCTGTCCCGGCCGCATATGCGCTAGCTGGTCCTCCTTGAAATTCGCGTCGACCCAGAGCCCTTGCGCCGGGATAATGCTCAGGAGGTATGCGCCGTTCGCGACGTAGGCGCCGACCTGCGCGGCACGGTTGCCGACATAGCCGTCGATCGGCGAGCGGATCTCGGTGTAGCCGAGATTGAGGCGGGCGGTTTCGAGATCAGCGTTGGTCTGGGCGACACCCGCGCGCGCTTCGGCGATCTCCGCATCGAGCACGGTCAATTGCTGCCGGGCGGCCACGAGCCGTGCTTGGGCCGATTTGGTGGCCGACTGCGCCTCCTCGTCGGCGGCCGATGCCCGCTCGGCGTTCTGCCGCGTGCCGAAGGCAGTTGACGCCAGGTCGCGGTAGCGGACGGCGTCTGCACCGGCAAACGTGGCGCG
>DASQCY010000070.1:0-2686 GCA_035634495.1 Allostellaceae bacterium | reverse complement strand
GTCTTGGCCCAGGATTATATCCGCACCGCGCAGGCCAAGGGCTTGGCGAACGACAAGGTGCTGATCGGCCATGCGCTGAAGAACGCCGCCGTGCCGATCGCGACGATCATCGGTATCGGAGTGGCCGCGCTGATCTCCGGCGTCGTCGTCACCGAGACGGTGTTCGCGATCCCGGGCTTGGGCCGACTCACCGTCGATGCGATCTTGCGCCGCGATTATCCGATCATCCAAGGCATCATCCTGGTCTTCTCGGCCGCCTACGTGCTGATCAATCTGCTCGTTGACCTGAGCTACACCTTCCTCGATCCGCGTATCCGGTATTAACGCGATGACAGTAGCGCCAGCCGATCTCACCCTCGTCGAAGCGCGTTCGGTACGGCAGGGTGGCCTGCTCACCTATATCCGCCGCCATCCGACGATGGTCATCGGCGGGGTCCTGCTCGGCTTGATGGTGCTGACGGCGGTCTTTGCCCCTTATCTCGGCACCGTCGACCCGCAGGCATTGTCGCCGATCCGTCGGCTGCGCTGGCCGTCGGCGCAATATTGGTTCGGCACCGACATGCTCGGGCGCGACGTCTACAGCCGCACCATCTACGGGGCGCGGGTGTCGCTGACGGTCGGGATCAGCGTGGCGCTCTTGGCGAGCGGGATCGGCCTCTTGATCGGCCTCGTCACCGGCTTCAGCCGCTGGACCGATGCGATCGTGATGCGGATCATGGACGGGCTGATGTCGATCCCCTCGATCCTGATCGCGATCGCGTTGATGGCATTGACCCGCGCCAGCCTCCAGAACGTCATCTTCGCGATCGTCGTCGCCGACGTGCCGCGGGTCACCCGCCTCGTCCGCGGCGTCGTCCTGACCTTGCGAGAGCTGCCTTTTGTCGAGGCGGCGCACGCCAGCGGCACCGGCTTTTTTCGGATCCTGTGGCGCCACATCGTGCCCAACACCCTGCCGCCCCTCCTCGTGCAGGGCACCTTCGTCGCCGCCTCGGCGATGATCGTCGAGGCGATCCTGTCCTTTCTCGGCGCCGGCACCCCGCCCAACATCCCGAGCTGGGGCAACATCATGGCCGAAGGGCGCAGCCTCTTTCAGGTCGCCTACTACATCGTCCTGTTCCCCGGGGCGTTCCTGTCGGTCACTGTGCTCGCCATCAACCTGTTGGGCGACGGGCTGCGCGATGCGCTCGACCCGCGTCTCGCGCGGCGGATGTAGCCCATGGCCGAGGCGGCCTATGTCGCCACCGTCCCGAGGGCGCCGGCCGCCCGGACCGAGCCGCTCCTCGAGGTCAGCGATCTCAGAACCTGGTTTTTCACCCGCGACGGGATCGTCCACGCCGTCGATGGTGTCTCGTTTCGTGTGTTCCCCGGCGAGACCCTGGCGATTGTTGGTGAGAGCGGCTGCGGCAAGAGCGTCACGGCCCTCTCGGTTTTGCGGCTGATCCCGTCACCACCTGGGCGCATCGTCTCGGGCACGGTCCGCTTTGCCGGGCGCGATCTACTCGGCCTCGGCGAGGCACAGATGCGCGATGTTCGCGGCAACGAGATCTCGATGATCTTTCAGGAGCCGATGACCTCGCTGAACCCGGTGCTGACGATCGGCCGACAGATCGCCGAGACCCTGACCCTTCACCAGGGGCTGAGCCGCGCCAAGGCGCTGACCAGGGCCGTCGATATGCTGCGCCTCGTGCATATCCCCGAGGCCGAGCGGCGCATTGCCGAATACCCCCACCAGCTCTCGGGCGGCATGCGGCAACGGGTGATGATCGCGATGGCGCTCGCCTGCAATCCGAAGCTCTTGATCGCCGACGAACCGACGACCGCGCTCGACGTGACGATCCAGGCGCAGATCCTCGATCTGATGCGCGAGTTGAAGCAGAAGATCGACGCGGCGATCGTGCTGATCACCCACGATCTCGGTGTGGTCGCCGAGATGGCGCAGCGCGTCGTCGTCATGTACGCCGGCAGGAAGGCCGAGGAGGCGCCGGTCGGGCCATTGTTCCGCCGGCCGCTCCACCCCTACACCAAGGGGCTGTTGAACTCGGTGCCGCGGCTCGGCGCCACGCTCGACAGTGAGCGCGCGCCGCGGCTCGCCGAGATTCCCGGGACGGTGCCCTCGTTGAAGGAGTTGATCGCTGGCTGTCCGTTCGAGGCGCGCTGCACTTTCGCGACCGACCAATGCCGCCGCGAGATGCCGCAATTCGAGGAGAAGGAGCCCGGGCACTACGCGGCCTGCTTCCACTCCGACCGAGTGGCGCTGGCGTGACCTCGGCCGAGCCGCTGCTCTCTGTTCCCCTCCTATCCGTTAGGGGCCTCGTCAAGCATTTCCCGGTCCGCAAAGGCCTGTTGCAGCGCGCTGTCGGGCAGGTGCACGCGGTCGATGGCATCTCCTTCGATATCGCCGAAGGCGAGACCTTGGGCCTCGTCGGCGAGAGCGGCTGCGGCAAGTCTACCGCCGGCAAGACGATCCTCAAATTGATCGACCCGACCGAGGGCGAGATCCGCATCAACGGCGAGCGGATCGACGGGTTGTCGCGTGGCGGGATGCGGTCCTATCGGCGCCAGCTCCAGGTGGTGTTTCAGGACCCCTACTCCTCGCTCAACCCGCGCCTAAGAATTCGCGACATCATCGGCGAGCCGCTCGTCAATTACGGTGTCTTCGGCGGCCGCGAGCTCGAAGACCGAGTGG
>DASQCY010000069.1:0-1938 GCA_035634495.1 Allostellaceae bacterium | reverse complement strand
TGTGCCAAGCCGGGCAGCGGCTACATCAATCAAGACATCGGTGAACTCGCCGGAGTCGGCCGGCGCGGCATCTCGGTCGGTGACGACGCCGAGAAATTGATCCGCGAGAGCGATGTCGTGATTGAATTCACGACACCCGGCGCGACCGCCAGCCATGCCGCGCAAGCTGCTGGATTGGAAAAGGCGATGGTGATCGGAACGACCGGCCTTTCGGTCGAGGAAGGTGACAGGGTGCGGCAGGCGGCACGAAGAATCCCGATTGTCTGGGCACCCAATATGAGCTTAGGGATCAATCTCCTGCTTGGTCTTGTCGAAGACGTCGCGCGCCGGCTGGGCCCGGACTGGGACGTCGAAATCATGGAGATGCACCATCGCGGCAAGGTCGACGCCCCCTCGGGCACCGCGCTCGCCCTTGGCCTTGCGGTTGCGGCGGGCCGTGAGGTGAAGTTCGAGGGCGTGCAGCAGCGAGCGAGAGACGGGATCACCGGCCCTCGCCGCGCCGGCGACATCGGCTTTGCCGCATTACGCGGCGGTGACGCGGTCGGCGACCACCATGTGATCTTTGCCGGAGGCGGCGAGCGGCTCGAGCTGATTCACCGGGCGACGAGCCGGTCCATCTACGCGAAAGGTGCGGTGCGGGCGGCCCGCTGGGTCGTCGGTCGGCCGCCGGGGCTCTACGGCCTGAAGGAGGTGCTTGGTCTCTAAGGTGTGGCCGCACCCGCGGGATTAAGCGTATCTCGCCAGCGTTTGAGCGCCTCGCGGATCGAAGCCGCGAGCTCGCGTCGGACAGCGGGCGTCACGATGTCGCCGATCACCAAGCTGCGGCCATGTGAAGCGACGAGCAGCCGGTTCCACTCATCGCCCCGCTCTTCCAGGATCACGCGCAGCCAGAAAGGCTGGAACCGCCACATCCGGCGCTCGCCCCGCACGCTGACCCGCTCGACCGTGAAGGCGTCGCCGGCAAGTCGGATCGTCTCGCTGCGGCGGGCGCTTCGATAATTGAGACGGAACGCGATATAGACGAGGGCGACGTCGAGCCCGAAGAAGCCCATCACCGGCCAAGCGCCGATCGAGACGAACCCGATGCCGACCGCGAAGCTGATCAGACCGAGGATCAGTATCAGGAGGTGGAAGCCGCGCGGGGGCAGGCTGCGATGCGGTAATAGAACGCGCTCGAAAGACAGGCTGTCGAACGATGCCGGCGCGGCGGCGCAACCGGGGCTGGGGTTCATTCTGCCCTAGCATAAGGGTGGGAGCGACGTTCAGTAAAGCAGTCACACGGGGTGTCGGGAGGTTTGTCGTCGGGCGCTGTCCCCTCTAGAGTACGCCGCAAATGCGTGCCTTCTCGAAACGCGAGGTCCGGGAGTTTTATCGGCGGCTGGCCGAGACGCGGCCGATACCGCAAACCGAACTCGACTTCATCAGCCCGTTTACCCTGCTCGTTGCCGTCGTGCTGTCGGCGCAGGCGACCGACGCCGGCGTCAACAAGGCGACGCCCGCGCTCTTCGCCCTCGCCGACACCCCGGGGAAGATGCTTGTGCTCGGCGAGGAGCGGCTGGTGGAGCTGATCCGCACGATCGGACTCTTCCGGACCAAGGCGAAGAACCTGATGGCGCTGAGCCGGACCCTGGTCGAGCAATATGATGGTGAAGTTCCGCGCGACCGGGCGGCGTTGGAGGCGCTCCCCGGTGTGGGACGCAAGACCGCGAACGTCGTACTGAATGTCGCCTTCGGTCAACCCACGATCGCGGTCGACACGCACATCTTCCGGGTCGCCAATCGCACCGGTATCGCGCCGGGAAAGACGCCCCTCGCGGTCGAGCTCGCGCTCGAGGCATGCACGCCCGCCGAATACAAACGCTACGCCCACCATTGGCTGATCTTGCACGGGCGATATGTGTGCAAGGCCCGCAAGCCAGAATGTCCGGACTGCGTCGT
>DASQCY010000068.1:0-1959 GCA_035634495.1 Allostellaceae bacterium | reverse complement strand
AGCGCCGCGGCGGCGCGGACGAACCGGCGAAAATCTGCAAGCGTGCCGAGCTCCGGATTGACTGCACGGTGGCCACCTTCCGCCGAACCGATTGCGTAAGGGCTGCCTGGATCACCGGGCTCGGCAACGGTGCTGTTGTTCTTGCCTTTGCGATTGACGCGCCCTATCGGATGGATGGGCACGAGGTAGACCACGTCGAAACCAAGTCCCGCGATCTCGGGAAGGCGCGCGATGCAATCGTCAAAGCTCGCACTCTTGCCGGCGACCTTTCCCTGGCTGCGCGGAAACATCTCGTACCATGCAGCAAAGCGTGCCACTCGACGGTCGACGATGACTTCGAGCTCGCGGGAGTAGCGCGCCAGGGCGCCGCGCGGTTGGCACCGCGCCATCAGATCGTGAAGCGGCGCGGAGAGCATCAACTCGGTGCGTTGGCCAGTATCGCCGCTATCGAAATTCCTCAGCAATGTCCGGAACTGTGCCGAATCATCCGGCCCGGCCTGGCGTAACGCGGCGGCGACCATCGCCCGGCCTTCGATCAATTCGAGCTCGATATTTTGGCCGGCTTGGAGCTTTTTTGCGCACTCGTCGCGCCAGCTTTCGAACTGGTCGGTCCAAGCTTCGATCGTGTAACGCCAGAGCCCGAGCTGATCGAGGAGGATATGGCCGGCCCAGCGATCGTTGTCGAAAAGGACCAGCGGAGCTTCCCGCCACTGCTGGCCCTCTCTGCAGAATTTTATCACGGCGCGCAGCTGGTCGTGCCCGTCACAAAGGATGTCGGCTTCGACTTTTAACTCGTCGCCGAGCACCCGCTTGATCGGATGGCGGCCGCCCTCGATCTCGGGGTAGACGTCTTCAATAGCGATCCGCAGTTCGGGTCGCCACGGCTGCTCGGGGCGTGCTGCCGCATCCGCGCCCGGTTCGCTCGGCGCGCCCGCACCCGGTACTATCGGAGGTGACCACCGCAGAACCCGAACTTCCAGCGGTTCGACCATGAGCCGACCCGCAACCTTCGCCTCGATGCCGGCTGAACGGCGGCAAGGCGAGAAATCGGCGAGTGCCAGATCCTTGCCCGCGAGCTTTTCGAGCGCCGCCTGACGCGGCTCGCTCTGATGCCTGTTGACGAGAATGAAGGCCCGATCCTTCCCGCTTTCGGTTTGCCGCTCCAGCGCCACCAGCGAATCGCCTCGATTGCTCAGCAGCCGCTGCGGGCCCTCCTCGTTCAAGGCCGGAACGACCTGCTTGACCGCATTGACCTCGGCGATGAACGCACTGAGGTCAAAGCGTTTCGGCTCGGGCTCGTCGTCGCGCGTCGTGACGACGTCGAGCGCCCGCGACCAGCCGTATTCGAACCCCATCGGCATCAGCACACCGGTCGAATACGCCGCGGCAAAGGCATAAGCTTGGCGGTAATGTGGCTCGATCAGCGAGTCGGGTGTGCCGGCAGCAAGAAGCTCGGTGACCAGCCGTTTGGTGTCATGGCTTTCGGGAAAGCCGATCGAGGGCGCTATATGGCGAAACGCTTCGTACTGCTCGAGCAGCCATGGGCTCTCGAAGTCCCACCATTTGACGCTGTTGAAGAGATAGTCGAAGCCGGCATCGGCGAGCGCGAAGACCGTGCCCTTCGGCGCTCCCAGAGTTTCGGCGCAGAAGACTACGTTCGGAGAGGCCGCTTTGGCCGAATCGACCAGACCACGCCAGACCAGGGCGGGCACCTTATAGGCGGCGTCGCAGCGGAACCCGCCGAACCCGAGACCGACATAGTGGCGCACCAGCTCCTGAAAATAGCCGAGGATCTGGCTCTGTTGCGGCGGCCGGTAGTCGAGCTCGGCGAGATCCCCCCATACCGTCTGACGCCGGGAATCGGCGGGATCGATGGCGCCGGGCGAGACCACATCGCCCTTGGCATCGCGGGTAAACCAGTCCGGATGTAGCTTTACGAGCTCGCTGTCCTTGGACGTA
>DASQCY010000067.1:0-4990 GCA_035634495.1 Allostellaceae bacterium | reverse complement strand
CCACCCCAGCAATCGACCGCCGCATCGACCTTGTCGCTGCTGCAGGCGAACAGCAAGGTCTGGCGGCCGCCCGAGCAAAAGCCGATAGCGCCGACTTTTGCCGTGGCGCCGGAAAGCCCGCGTAAATGCGCCGCCGACGCTTCGAGATCGCGGACCGCCTCGGCGTCCGGCTTGCCGAACATGACCGGCATGACCGTCGCCATGTCGTTCGGATCTGACGGCCCTCCGGCGCGGGCATAAAGATCGGGCGCCAAGGCGTTGTAGCCGATATTCGCAAAGCGGCGGGCGATGTCGCGGATATGCTCGACGAGCCCAAAGGCTTCGTGGATGACGACGATGCCAGGATTGCGCCCGGGCTGGCTCGGCCGGGCGAGATAGCCCTGGATCGTGTCGCCGCCGCTCTTGAACTCGATCGCTTCGCCGCGGACGCGGCTGGGATCGGTCACTGCACCCGGGATATTCGGCATCGGATCCTCCTCACATTAACCTCGTGAGGATAGCACCGGTCCCGTCGCAGGGTGAAGCGCTCTGCCCGGTTCCGTACCGCGATCGGCTTACCGCATATATTTCTGTTCGATCGACTTCATCTCTGCAACTCGCTGCAATTCGAAGATCTCCTCGACCGAAGCGATGCGCATATCGATGTTGCGAATACCGCCGTCGGCGCGGATCTTGGCAAACACTTGTCGCATCGCGGCGATCGCGGAACGAATGGCATGATTACCGCAGATCACCATGCCGATGTTGCCGAGCTCACGGATTCTGGCCTCGGTCAGATCGGGATCGGCCGTCGGGACCACCGCCAACCGGGTCTCACAAAACGCTCACGCCCGCTTGTTTGCCTCAAAATTTACAGCGTTCGCGCCCGTAATTCGGCGAGCGACAAGCAGCGAGCGAGGTGAAATCTTGCTTGGGAGGGGCTTTGACGCCCACAAGGACCTGCCCTGTTATCCCCCTGATAGACCGATTCCCCTGGTCACGCGAGTCGGACGGCGGCTTCTAAGTATCTGATGCAGACGGCTTTATCGAAGATGACAGGGGCCAAATGCGGGGCAGAATCGATTATTCAGCCTGTTTTCCTGCTTTTACAGGGGTCGGCCCTCACCTAGATCATACCTCCCCGAGCGGCTTGGTCACCCGCATGAGGCTGGGATCTTTCGCATCGGCTCCGATCATGAAATCGAGAGCCCGACACATCTGCAGCATGGCGGTGTTTTCGCGCAGAACTTCGCCGACCAGCTCGCCGATGTGACGCTGGCGCGCTATCTCGATCAGTCGCGTCATCAGGAGATAACCGAGCCCGCGCCCCTTCCAGTCGCTGCGCACCTCGACCGCGTATTCGGCTTGGCGGTTATCAGGATCCGCCGCGAAGCGCGACACTCCGAGGACCTGATCGGCGTCGGCCGCAAGCGCGATCAGCGCCATCTCCCGGTCATAGTCGATTTGCGTCAGCCGCGCCGCGAGCTGATGGCTCAGCCCCTTCATCGCGGTGAAGAAACGAAGCCGCAAATCCTGCGGGCTCATATGGCTGGCCAAATCCTGCAGCAGCGGCTCGTCCTCGGGACGGATCGGGCGCAGTCTGACGACGGCTCCGTCGCGCAGCCGTTCCGTGGCTTCGAGCTCCTTTGGATAAGGCGATATGGCGAGCCGCGCCCGTCCGGGCTGCGCCGCAGCGACCCGCAATCGGGCATCGACCGCCATCACCCCGGTAGGGCCGGCGAACAATGGATTGATGTCGAGCTCGCGAATTTCGGGGTGGTCTACGGCGAGCTGGGCGACCCGGATCAAGGTTTCGGTAACGACATCGATGGCCGCCGCAGGCCGGCCGCGATACCCTTGCAAGAGCCGCCAGACGCGCGTGCGCGCCATCAGCGCATGCGCCAGCGCTTCATTGAGCGGCGGCAGTGCGAGCGCGGTATCCCGGATCTGTTCGACCGCGGTACCGCCGTGGCCGAACATCACCACCGGACCAAATACCGGGTCTTCGACGACGCCGATGATCAGCTCGATCGCGTTGGGGAGCCGAGCCATCTGCTGCACGAGAAACCCGTCGAGCCGCGCTTCGGGTCGGGCGCGCGCGACGCGCGCTCGCATGGCCCGCGCCTCGCTCCTCACTCGGTTCGGACTGTCGAGGTCGAGCGCCACACCGCCGACATCGCTCTTATGCGTCAGATCGTGCGAGCGGATCTTGAGCGCCACGGCTCCTCCGATCTCCGTAGCAGCCGCGGCGGCGCCGTGCGCATCGGCGACAAGCCGGGTTGCGGGTAACGGAACGCCATAGGCGTCGAGTACGGTGTTCAACTCAGCCGCATCAAGCCAGGTTCGACCTGCGCTTAACGCGCTGGAGATGGCGCTGTGCGCGCGAGCGATATCCGGCGCGAAATCGGCGGGCCTCGCCGCCGGCGTCTCCATCAGCAGTTCCTGATTGCGGCGATGGCGCACGCCGTGCATGAAGCCGCGCACGGCGCTGTCCGGGGTGTCGTAGGTCGGGATGCGAGCGGCGACCAGGAGGCGCCGCGCCTCGGCAACAGAGCGCTCGCCGAGCCATGCGGTGAACACGTTGCGTTCCCCGGGACGCGCATCGGGCGCCGCCACGTGCGCCGTGGCGAGCGTGTCGATCACCGCGCGGGCGGCTGCACCAGGCGGCGTCAACGCCGTTGGGCAGTAGAGCACGAGGATCGCGTCGATATCGCGGTCGCCGAGCAATACTGAAAGCGCATCGGCATAGCGTTGCCCGGGTGCATCGCCGATGATGTCGATCGGGTTGCCGCGGCTCCAGGTGCGCGGCAGAACCCGGTCGAGCTGCGCGATGATGCTGGGCGAAAGGGTGGCGAGCCGGCCGCCCCGGGCGACAAGGGCGTCGGTTGCCAATACTCCAGGCCCGCCCCCATTGGTCAGGATGGCGAGGCGATCGCCTTGCTGTGCTCGCGTTAGGGCCAGGGTCTCGACTGCATCGAACAGCTCGGCCATCGTGTCGACGCGCAGCATACCGGCGCGTCGGAATGCCGCCTCGTAGACTGCGTCAGCGCCAGCCAGCGCTCCCGTGTGCGAGGCCGCCGCGCGGGCCCCTTCGGCAAAGCGCCCGACCTTGACCACGAGCACGGGCTTGTTGCGCGCCGCGGCGCGCGCGGCGGACATGAATTTGCGCGCATAGGTTATCGCCTCGATATAGAGCAGGATTGCGCGGGTGCCGGGATCCGCCGCGAGGTAGTCGAGCATGTCACCGAAATCGACGTCGGCCATGTCGCCGAGCGAGACGACGTGCGAGAAGCCGATCTCCCGCGAGGCGGCCCAGTCGAGGACGGCCGTGATCATTCCTCCCGACTGGCTGACGAAAGCCAAGTCACCGGCCAATGGTGGAATGTGCGAGAAACTCGCATCGAGCCCGACTCCCGGCACCATGATCCCGAGGCAGTTGGGACCGACCAGGCGCAAAAGGTGGGGCCGTGCCGCGTTTAGCGCCTCCTGCTGCAGAGCACGGCCGGATGCACCTTGCTCCCCGAAGCCGGCGGTGATGACGACTGCCGCACGCGTTCCGCGAGCGCCAAGGTCGTCGATCACCCCGGGCACGGTCTCGGGTGGCGTGGCGATGACCGCGAGGTCTGGAACCTCCGGCAGGCTCGCGATGTCGCGATGGACCGGCATGCCGCCAATCGACCGGTGGCGCGGGTTGACCAGCATCAGCGGCCCCTCGAAGCCGCCGCGTCGCAGGTTGCGAGCCAGCACGGCACCGAGTGAATCGTGCCGCGGCGTCGCGCCGATCAGCGCCACCGCCCCGGGCTTGAAGAGTTTGTCGAGGTAGCGGACGGACATTTGACCCCAGGGATGTCAGAAGTTGCTCGCGGTGAGTTGTACTGAAGCACTTCGAATCGGACGCAGCACCAAACGTACGGGCGCGTGTTCGCCCGCTCGGGTCGTTGCGCGACCTTCGCTTCGGAGTTAGCGTCGCGAGACTAACGGCGGAGAAGTTTGGTAAAGTCTTGGTATGACAACGGCTGGTTCAAGCTTGTCTTCCGGCGCCTTCGCTACCGCGGACGCGGGGTTTGAGTACCTCGCCACTGCCGAGCACTACCGGTATCTCGCTAGGGGCATCGTGGACGCGCTACGCCGCGCTTGCCTGGTTGTCGTGACCGGCGACCCGTCAGCGAGCCCTCCGATGCTCGCCGCGGCTCTGAGGGAGGCCGCGACGCCGCGAGCCGTGATCGAGCTCTCCTGCGGCCCCGACCTCGATTGCGAGAAGCTGCTCCGCGACGGTTTGATGCGTGCAGACCCGCCGGCACCCGCCGCGATCGGGGAGGACCCCGGCCGCTCGGTGCCGCCCTCTTCGCTGTTTGTCTTCGCCGATGCGGATCGACTCTCTGACGATCAGATCGAGAAGTTTCGTGAGGCGGCGCAGGCGATGCCGCCGGGGCCTCATGGATTCGAAGCGGGCGTGCTGTTGGCAGGCTCGGATTTTCTCACCCGCGCTGAAGGTACGGGGCTGCACCTTCTCGATGAGGGGCTCGCGGCGCACCTTCGCGTCCAACAGCTGGAGCGCGACGAGGTCGAAGCGTTCATTCGCCATCAGCTGCCGCCGAGCGAGGGAGCAAACCTCTTTACTGCGCAACGTGTGGCGCTGATCGCGATAACCTCCGGCGGCAGTCCGGCGGTGGTCAACCGCCTCGCGCGCCGCATGCTCGAAATCGAGCCTGACGTCTCTGCGGGTAGCCTGCCGGCAAAGCTATCGCAAAGGTGGCGCCGTTTCGTTCGAAAATCTTCCGGGAGCAGATCAGTCGTCCAGCCTGATGCGAGTACCGCAGGTGATGAGATCACGCCGCCGCGCGTGATGCCGCGCCGATATGCCCTTTCCCTGCGGCTGCCGGCCGGCATCGTTATCTGCCTCGGCGCCGTTTGGTTAGTCGCCGGCGCCTTCGAATCGCAACGTCTTGATGTCCTGGTCGGTCTTGTGCGTGACCGCATCCTGCCGCGCCATGAGCAGGCGGAAGCGCCG
>DASQCY010000066.1:0-2262 GCA_035634495.1 Allostellaceae bacterium | reverse complement strand
TGCCCTCGGTCAGACCGGCGTCTCGCCCTTCAACATCAGGCGGTAGAGGTAGCGCCGCTCGTTCATGTCGTAATCCGGGTTAGCCTTGTGGATGACGCTGCGGTTGTCCCAGATCACAAAGTCGCCGTAGTGCCATTGGTGGCGGTATTCGTATTTTTTCTGGATCGCGTGCGCCATCAGCTCGGCAACGAGGTCGAGCGCTTCCCCGTCCTCCATGCCGAGGATCCCCTCGATCCGCACCGGGTTCAGATAAAGCGCCTTGCGGCCGTTTTCGGGATGGGTGCGGACCAGCGGATGCACCCCCGGCGGCGGCACCTGCCGAGCGCTGTCCTCGCTCAGCGGCCGCAATTCGCGGGGGCTGTATTTGCTCAGATAAACATGCACCGCCTTGAGCCCGTCGATACGCTCCTTGGTCGCCGCCGATAAATCGTCATAGGCCTCGTGCATGTTGACGTACTGAGTGTCGCCGCCATGGCTCGGCAACGAGACCGGGAACAGCATCGTCGCCTTGGGTGGTGCCGGGTGATTGGAATGGTCTGTGTGAAAGGTCTCGCCCGAGATATAGCGCTTGCCCGGCACGGTCTGCTCGTTCGAGACATAGTAGATCTGCGGATATCCCGGCACGTGCATCTCGCGCTTGTCGTGCTGGAACAGCTCGCCAAAGACCTGGGCGGCGGCGATGAATTGCGGCGGGGTGAATCGCTGGTCGCGGACCACCAGCACGTGATGCTCGGCAAAGGCGCGGTTTAAGGTGGCGCGGGTCTCGGCCAGGACTCCGTCGTTCAGGTCAATGCCGCGCACTTCGGCGCCGGTATGCCGAGTCAGCGGGGTGATCGTGTATTCCATCGGGCTGTTTCCTTCGCTTCCGCTCGCATTCAATGAAATGTACGGCCACCGTCGACCGCCAGTGCAGCGCCGGTGACAAAGGACGACTCCGTCCCGGTCAGAAACAGGATGGCCTGCGCAATCTCCAGCGGGTCCGCTATGCGCTTCAACGCGTACCGATCTGGCTCCCGCTGAAGGCCCGCAATCATCGGGGTATCTACCATACCGGGACATATGCTGTTGACGCGAATGGAAGGTGCTAATTCGGCTGCGAGAGCCCGCGTCAGATTGACGACACCACCTTTCGAGGCGGCATAGGCTGTCATATTCGGGGTGTTGGGCAGAAGGCCCTGACCGGAGGCAATGTTCACAATGGTCGCGAAGGACGCCTTGGCGAGCCATGGCAAGCAGCAGCGCACCACGATGTATGTGCCGGTCAGATTGACATCGAGCACGAGCTGCCAGTCCGCAACCCCGACATCGAGCACTGACCCGTGAATCACGATGCCGGCGGCGTTCACGACGCCGTCGATACCGCCCATTGCGGCGGCACCCTGCTCGACCGCACGCGCGACTGATGCCTCTCGCGTCACATCCGCCTCGATTGAGAGGCCACGTGTCTCTCGGGCGACTTCTGCGAGCCCTTTGCCATTGCAATCGAGCAAGGTCAGCGCGGCACCTTCCGCCGCGAACAGCTCTGCGGTTCCCCGCCCAATCCCGGAGGCGGCACCGGTGATCAGGATCCGGCGGCCTCGGAGGCGACCCGAAGGTGTGGCTGACATCTATTCCGCCGCTGCCCGCTCGACGACCGCCGGCGCGGCCGGGGTCCGCCAGGATTGCAGTACCGGCAGCACCTCTTTGGCGAAGAGCCGCATCGACTTCTCAGCAACCGGGAAGGGAATGCCGCCGAAACGGAACGACGTGGCGAGCTCGAAATCGCCGACTACGCCGCGTCGTTCCTCGAGCATGCGCAGGATACGGTCGGGCGGGCCCCATACCGCGGCCTTCATGAAGCCCTCGGTCATGCCCTCAACCCCGGTCTTGCGGACGATCTCGGATTTCTGTGCGTACGCGTCGTAGCCCTTTACAGTCGAGAAGTGGTCGCTCATCAGCTCGTAGTGCTCGACATTGCTCTGCACGAACGAGCCCATGTGCCTGCGCGAGATGTCCTCGGCCTCGGCGAGATCAGGCCAGCACACGCAGAAATCGGCTATCAGCATCGGCAGCGGCTCGCGACTGTGAAACCGGCGGGTGAGCTCACGGTGGCGGTTGATCGCCGGCATGCGCAGCGGCCAAGGACGGTCGGCGAACATCACCATCCGCGCGCCGAGCCGGGCGCACGCCTCGACCGAGTCGTCGCTCGCGGCGACCGCATAGATGCGGCCGTCAAAGCTGTATTTGGGCCGCGGCCGAAGCTCGATGCGCGGCTGCTTGTAA
>DASQCY010000065.1:0-6060 GCA_035634495.1 Allostellaceae bacterium | reverse complement strand
TAGTGTCTCATGATCATCAACCAATACCGTCTCGATAAAGAGGGGTTTGCCTCGCAGAAAGAGCTGCCCGCCCGACTTCGGTGCCGTTACAGCCGCCGCGGCGCAGAGCCGGCCAACGGAACGGATGACCTCGCCTTTTGCTTCGTCGATCGAATTGAACATTGTTCTCCCTCACCGCCATTCTCATCAGAACGCCGGCTGATGCACCGGTTTCGGCGTGTCGGGACGAAAGGAGAACCGTTCGGGGTCGGAGGCGCACCGAGCCCTGAAATAAGTTGGACGACGTCGTGAAACGCGCACGCCGGTTCTCCTCTTGCCGCTTGCGACAAGTCCCGGCAGCGCTTGGACGGGTCACCGTCTTTGGATGCGGGGTGGCTGCTGACCCCACGGTGCAGAAAATACCAGCTCAGCCGCTGCGTAGGCAATAGCGATGAGATCCGTTGAGCGCCACGGGCCTCGGCCGAGATTGTATGACCGCCTCGGGTCAACCTCCAGGTTTGACTGCAGCAGCCAGGACAGTAGCTCTCCACCCATGACGGTCGTTCTTGCGAGCGCACGCCCGATAGCCGGTCATGGTAACCGTCGTCGCCCTAATGAAAAAAGGACAGCAGCGGCGTATGTTATTGAACAGTACCTCCCCGGGATGGCCCTTACCTCCGCCTGGTAGCAGCGACGCGTCAGAAGAGCATCATGCACCCATCTGCCCGAGCGCCGCCTTGAGCCCCTTGGCCAGGTCCTTGGCATCGCCAAAAGCCCAGAAATGCATGAAAATTAGCCGTGGCTCTTCATCCAGCATATGATTGTGCACGGAAGCGATCTCGATGCCGTTGGCCCGCAATACCTTGATAACGGGATTGACCTCTGCCGGGCGCAAAATGAAATCACCATTGATCGCTGCGTTATTACCCTCCAGCTGGAAATTGAATGGCGTGTTCATGCCCATGTAACCCGGGATTGCGGCACCCATCGCGGCTACATGGATATCGTTACGCGGTACGTTGATGTGGAACACACCTCCTCCCATACTCCCCGGGTAGCCGATGATCCCTTCGATTTCCTTGGCGAGATCGGGCTTTGTCTCCGGGCCTGAAGTTACTGGGTGCAGGGGGGTCTTAGTAACAGCAAGCGCCTCCCTAATTCCTTTTGCCATTTCCACCTCGTCGCCGCGTCCGACGAAATGGATGTACATGATCCGAGGATTCTCGTGGAGCAGATGGTTGTGGAGAGCTGATAACTCGATACCGCTGTCCTCGAGTTTACTGATGGCCGGATTAATCTCGTCGTCGAGCAACACCAGATCGCCATAGCTTATCGCGGTATTGTCGGATTTTATAAAGGCAGCCCAGTTTATCAGAGCGAGTGCGGGTCTAACGACCACATTTCCTGCCGTGACCGTCAAGTCCGACCTTGGGAAAGAGACCTTATACATCTCTCCTGTGATGTCTCCTTCCTTGCCGAAGGCCTTGGCGATTCCATCGATATTCAGCTGCCGAATATTGGTCTGGGCGAACACTTGAGGGCTTGCCGTCAACACAAGACCCAATACTAACCACCACACCAACCTATTGTGTTTCATTTCATCCTCCCGGTAGCCTTAGTTCTGATTGTCAGAAGACCGCCAAGGTTGGCGAGGGTTCTTTAAGGCAGTTTTAAAGTTCAGAGCCCGTGGAGTCAGCCTTGCGGAACCGGAACCACGCGATAATCGTCGAAGTAAACAACGCTGTCCGCCTTGGACCACACACCGATTTTTCCTGACACCGGCGCTGGCAAGGTGTGCTCGAGATACAGCTTGCCGTTCAGATAGCCTTCCACCTTCGCCCCGTTGATGCGGACTTTCAGATCCTGCCACTGCCCGCTCGGGGTCGGCGTGTTGCGGATCCACTCAACACTCGAGCGCTTGCCCTTTTCGTATTTGAACAGCACGAGGTTGTTTTCGAGCGCATTGGCCCGCACCAGAAGATAGTCGCCGTTAGGCTTTAGATTGAATAGGATCCCGGCTCCCTGATCGATGCGCCCGGCGACCGGCTTGAAGCGGAAGCTGATCTCGCCGCCGCGAAAATCATCGATCCCCTGTGCGACCGCGTACGGGAAGTAGGCGTAGGCTTGCACATTGTCGAGGAACTCGGCGTAACGCTCGCCATAGATGGCCCGCGCCTTGTCCGCAAGGTTGGCGGCGGGCTCACCCTGCTTCCAGCGCCGGCCGTCGACAACGAGGAATTTATTGTCGCCCTCTGCGCCGATGGTCCAGAACCCGACGACCGACAGAAAGCTCTTGGGTTCGCCCCCGACCGTCTCGTTCGAGAAGTCGAACTGCATGCTTCCTTCGGACGCGCGGGCGGGTTGTGCCTGCGCCAGCTGAACGGCAGGCGTCTTCAAGCCGGCCGGCAAGTATTCGAGCCGCTCAGGAACGCTCGCCGGCGTGAACCAAAGCCACCCAACACCGACAGCACCGGCCATCGCGATCGCACCAGCGGCGAGACTCGTCATGATCCATCTCCTTCCCATCAAGATCGGTGCCAACGTATCCGCCGATTACCGGCGGCAAGCCACCACGCGGCCGCAAAGGCAAACGGCTCGATCCCGAAGAACCAGATCGCGGAATTCGAGGCATCCGCGACAAGTGGATGGCCGGGCTCGTCCGGACCGGTGGTGCTGGGAGCCGGCGAACGCACCCCGGCAAGCTCGTACAGCAGCGGAAGGATCTCGCCCGCGCCGGTCGACCGCGTCGTGGCGCTCTTACCATGATAGGTTATGACGATGTCGCCGTAATCGGTCTCACCGGCGGTGCCCAAGGGGCTGGCTTGGCCGGAATCAGCGATCTGGACGGTCACCCGCGGCATCGCGCGCTTAAGCCGGGCGAGCACCTTTCGATCGAGATCGGCGACCCGCGGATCGGAGGAGGCCATGTGAACCGTTACGAACAACCGTTCTCCAAGCCGTCCCAGAAGCTGCTCGTCCCCCGGCGGAAACGAATTTCGTCGATCCGGGGTAATGTCGAGAACGATGTTCGTCTGAGCGACGCCGCCGATCAAGATCCCGGCTACGGTGATAACGAGTGCCGACCCCAAAAGCTTGCGTCCGAGCTGAGTGCCGGGCGGCAGCCAGATAGCAGTGAGGGCCAAAAACCCGACCGTCGCAACCAGCATGGTCAATACGGCTGGGATCGAGAGCAGCCCCTGCTCAAACGGTCTGAGCAGCGAGGTCAGCGAAAGCGAAGCCAAGAGGCTGGATACGCCGCCGCGATCGAGAGCGGCAAAGTCCAACACCCAGGACCCAAGGGTGACGGTGAGTGCGAGAATGGCAGCGGTCGCTCCGCCGTCGGTCAACGCGGCGGCGAGGAATGAAATTGCGCCAATCAGCAAGCCGTAAAGCAGATGTCCCAGAATCAAGGTCACGGTCTCGTTCGTCTCGAGATGGCCGCCAAGCAGCCTCCAGTAAATCAGCGCCGAAAGTATCGGGATAAGTGCGATGAACCAGGCTGTGATGAGGATGGCAAACTTCACGCCAACCAAGTCGCTCAGCCGGTAAGGCAGCTGGACGAGCAGCTTCAAACCGCCGCTTGCCTTTTCGGCCGCCACCAGCCGGATGGCGATGAACGGGAACAGTAGAGTGATCGCCAGATAGAACCCACCCATGGTTGGAACCAGAATGCCGTCAAACGGGGAAAGTTGGCGTGCCAGTTCCGCGATCGAGAGCGCCGGACGGCTCGCCTCGGCGTAAAGTTCGACTGCCTGAATAAAGCTGTACCCCACGAGTGGCGACAGCAATAGCATCAGTACCCACAGCGAATTGCCGGTAGCGAGCTCGCGGATCTCTTTGCGCAGTAACGGTGCCAGGGGGGCAATTGGCCTATGCGAGCGCAAGAAAAACCTCTTCGAGATCGCTGCCGGGCGGCAGCCCTGCGGAGGCTGTCAGCTCCGCCGAGGTGCCGACCCCGACCACTCGGCCGGCACTGAGGAGCACCAGTCGATCGCATGTGCGCTGGGCATCGGCGAGCTGGTGGATCGAGAGCACCAAGGTGCGGCCACGAAGAACCTCGTCTCGCAGCAAGCTCATCACCTCGCGCGTCTGCCGCAGATCGAAGCCGTCGAAAGGCTCATCCATCAGCAGCATGGGGAGTGGCGCCAGTAACCCGAGCGCCAGCAGCAACCGGCGCCGGTATCCTTTGGATAAAGCGCCCACCGGTTTGGCCAGGGCGGGCTCCAGATTGAGGGCATCCACCAGCTGGTCGAGTCGTTTCAGTGGTTGCCGATTTGCCGCGCGAAAAAACTTTAGGACTTCCGAAGATCGCTGATCAGGGTAGGGCGAGATAGCCTCCGGCAAGTAAAACAACCGGTGCTTGCGCTGGGAGGGCGACAGCGGCGCACCCCGCCATCGCACCTCGCCGGCATCGATGGGGAGCAGGTCGGCGATGCATTCGAGCAATGTCGTCTTGCCCGCGCCATTCGGCCCGATCAGACCCAGGATCTCACCGCTGACGACATCAAAGGATACGTCGGCGAGCACCCGCTGATCGCCAAACGCCTTGCTGATCCGTTGCACCGACATCAGGGTGTTGGCGTTCGATAAGACGGCTTCGGTAGGGGCGTTCGGGGTCATTTCCGGGATTCGATTTCTGTGATGAGGCTGCGTTGCCGAGTTTAAGGTTGTTTTAGGGCTGCCGGGTCTGCGGGGTACACCCACCGGGCTCGCTCCGGGAACGAGGATGCCGCGCATGCCGATGTCGTGTGTTCGCGATCCACCGACGCGCCAGCCGCAGCTGACGCGCGGAGCATTCGTGATGACCTCAGGGCAAAGATCGCGCCCTGTGGGCGCCGTTCTCGGCGGCCTCGGGCTACCGTGAGGGCATATGTCCCAGGAGGCGTTAGCGCGTCGCATAAAACTGCCTTAAACAAGCGCTCGCAGTCTAATAGTCCGCGGCAAATTCGGTGTAGGCAACTGGGGACGATGCCGATGAGACCTGAAAATCGCGAAGCGGGTTGGTATGTCCGTCGGCTTCACCGGCGGGCAGCGATCGAGCTGGGCCTTTGCCTCGTCCTGGCGCCGCGTGTGGTCTGCGCCCAGAGGGATGCTAAGCGCGAACGACCCCGCGACGGCGATCTCTTGGTCACCATCGACAGCAGCACGCCAGAACCGCTAAAGCCCGACGATGTGCCGCCCAGCGGGAAGCTGACGATGGCTTGGCCCCTCGATCCGAGCGACAATACGGTGCGCGACGGTTCGCGGCTCAACAAGGTTCTGTTGCTTCGCCTCGATCCCGAGAGCCTCGACCCGGTGACAAGAGACCGCGCCGCCGAAGGTGTGGTCGCCTATTCCGCGATCTGCACGCATGCCGGGTGCGATGTCATGGTTTGGCACCCGGAATCGCAACGCCTCGAATGCCCGTGCCATTACTCGCAATTTGACCCGGCGGCGGGGGCCAAAGTGGAGGGTGGGCCAGCGCCGCGACCGCTCCCGGCTCTGCCGTTAAAGATAGCGGATGGGCGGCTCGTCGTCGCCAAGCCGTTCGTCGGACGGGCCGGGTTCCAGCAAATGTGATGGCGCAAGATCAAACGCGGAAAACACGCCATGACACGAGCGCACCTCCGTTTCTACGCGACAATCGCCGCAGGCGCGCTCTCGTCGACCTTTACGATTCTGGTTATGGCGGCTGCCGCGCAGGACGATGCGCTGCTGAAGCGGGCGCAGGAGATCTTCCAGCCGCTGCCCAAAGATATGGCAACACCGGAGTTTCCAATAACTCCAGAGCGCGTCGAACTCGGGCGGGCGTTATTTTTCGATCCACGACTGACGATCGACGCCAATATGAGCTGTTCGAGCTGTCACCAGCCTGCATTTTATGGGACCGACGCGCTGCCAAAACCAATGGGTGTCAGGCAACGTCCTCATCCGCGTCACGTCCCGACCAACCTCAATGCTGGGACAAGCTTTGTCATTCATTGGCGCGGCGACCGGACGAACCTGGAGGATCAGGTATTCCAGGCGCTCACCTCGCCGATCACATCCGGTCAGCCCGACGAGAAGGCTTTAGTGGATCGCCTGGCGCGCATCTCGGGTTAT
>DASQCY010000064.1:0-5826 GCA_035634495.1 Allostellaceae bacterium | reverse complement strand
ATCGTGTTGAGCGTGCTCACATCGATCGAGCGCGATTCTGCGATTACTCAGCGCAAGCTCGCAACTGAGCTGGGCATTGCTCTCGGTCTCGCCAACGCATATTTGCGGCGGTGCGTGCGAAAGGGCCTGGTCAAGATGCGCCAGGTTCCGATCAACCGCTACGCCTACTACCTGACGCACCAAGGGCTTGCCGAAAAGAGCCGCCTGACGGCCGAATATCTGTTCGTGTCGCTCGACTTTTTCCGTCGTGCCCGCACCGACTGCGCTGCTTTGCTTCGCCAATGCGAGGCACGAGGCTGGCAGACCGTAGCTCTTTACGGTGCGGGTGACCTTGCCGAGATCGCGGTTCTGAGCGCCGGGGAGACCGCGATCGAAGTGCTTTGCATCATTGATCCGGAGCATCCGGGACGGCACTGCGGCGGCCTCCCGATAGTTCCGGACCTCGACACCGCTTTGCTGCGCGTCGGTCCCCGTGGGCTCGACGGGATCATCGTGACCGATACGCAGGCACCGCAGGCCAACTTTGACAGTCTTCTGGCAGCGGTCGAGCTGAGCGGCCGGCCTGCCGGGTGCGTCGTCGCGCCGAGGCTGCTGCGCATCTCGCCGGTGCCGCTTCAGTTGGTCGAAGAGGCAGTGCCGTGATCCGCTGGTACGCCGTCTACACCCAGCCGCATGGCGAGACAAAGGCGCTCGAGCACCTCTTGCGGCAAGGCTATTGCGCCTATCTGCCGCGTTATCGCACGCTGGTCAGCCACGCGCGGCGTCGCCAGACGGTGCTGCGGCCGCTCTTCCCGCGCTATCTTTTCGCCGGGATCGACCGCGCGTCGATGCGCTGGCGCCCGATCTTGTCGACGTTCGGCGTTGCCGACGTCGTGCGCGCCGGGGATGAGCCCGCCCCAGTGCCGTCCGAAATCGTGAGCGCGATCCGGGAGCGGGAGGAAGCGGGCGGCTTCGACCGAATCAGCCCGCAGCAATCGTTACGGCTCGGTGAGCTCGTGCGGGTGACCGCGGGTGCCTTTGAGGACATGGTTGGCATGCTGGTCGAGCTCCGCGACCGCGATCGCGTCGTCGTGCTGCTCGAATTGCTCGGACGTGCCGTGCGGGCTCAGCTCCTCGCGGAGGCGGTCGAAGCAGCGTGAGCCACGGGGCCGCGGGCCGACCGCGGCGCCGGCTGTGCCGCAGTCCGCTCCGGTGACACGCCTGTCACCCGGAGTGCGGTAGCGTGGGGACATGAAGTGGCGCATGACGTTCTGACCTTCGACGGAGAGAGGGTGACCGGACGCAAGTGGCTGTGGTCGGCTGCGGTTATTGGGAAAGAATCTGGTTTACCGATTTTGGCGAGCTCGGCACCGCCGCCTGGATTATATCGAGCCGTGCGTTCATTCCGATGCGCACGTTGTCGTATTTGTCGGTGCCCTGCCCGGGCACCCGCAGGCTCATCAACACCGCAGCGGCGCATCGTCGATCTGATAAACGGTCCTTCCAATGCATAGCGCGCCCTCCTCCTGCCACTACCTAGACCAACTCGCGATAGAGAGCCGCATGTGCCGCTGCCGCGCGGCGCCATGAGAAATCCGCGGCGCGGCTTAGGCTCTTAGCGACTTGCGCGCTACGGAACGCGCGATCGCGGCTGAGCTCTTCGACCAGCTCAATAATCTCGTCCGGCTCCGCTGGATCAAAATAGCGAGGCGCGTCGGCCCCGATCTCCACCAAGGCGCCGCGGTTGCTGCAGATCACCGGGCAGCGGTTGATCATCGCCTCCAGCAACGGCATGCCGAATCCCTCATAGAGCGAGGGGAAGAGGAACGCCACGGCATGGGAGTAGCAGGCGGCAAGCAAGCGGTCATCCGCATCGATCTGCCGTACACGTCGGGCCACGCCGGCGAGGACGAACGGCTCAAGCTCCTTGGCCCTCAACGAGCCGCCGCCGACGCAGACCAGGTGCAGCCGAACGTTCCGACGCAGCAGATGGGCCAGGGTCGGCGCGACGCCGGCAAAATTCTTGTAGCCGCGGCGCCGGCCGACGAACAGAAGATACGAGCCAGGTAGATCGGGCGGGCGGCCGTTGACAGGCCGCCAACGCAGTCGGTCGGTGATGCCGTGATAGATGACCCGCACGGAATCCTGAGGTAGCCCGCTGAGGCGGCATAGATCCGCGGCCGTGGTCGCCGAGACGGCGATCACCCGGTGGGCGCGGTGCACCAGCGCGAGCTTGCCGCCATGAAGCGCCTTGGCGACGCCGTCGACGGAACCCGGCATAAGTTCGGGCACCATATCATGTACGGTGACCACCAAAGGCACTTCGGCGGCGGCCAAGGCCGGATCGTACCAGGTTGCGTGCAGGACGTCCGCCTGGCTGCGGGCGAGCGTCGCTGCAATCGCGCGCCGGTTGATAGGCCGCATCAAGCTGCGCAGACCGGGAATACGCCGGCCGCCGCCCAACACTCGCCCGCGGAACACCAGCGAGGCGGCGAGATGGCGGTTCGCGGTAAACGGGAAGGGCAGCAGCGGCACCACTCCCGGTTCCTCGGCCAGCGCCTCGCTCAGCTCCGTGAAAGCTCTCGACACACCGCCGTAGAGCTGCGCTGTAAAGATCTCGTCGTCGAAAGCTACACGAAGCATGACAATCCGAGCCGGGTTCAATCCGCGGCATACCGGGGTGCGGCATCCCCGACAAGAGCGCCGCGCCGCCGCGGCTTCGATTTTCGGCTCTAACGTGCTATCGGTCGCGCCTTCCGCTGCGCTGCCGCCCAGTGTCGGGGGCTGGCCGTCCGGAATGAAGCAATCGCTACCGACAGCCGTGCCACTGCGACAATGGTGCCAAATGGATCCTCTACCGATCCATTTCTTCACGATCGTCCTGAACGGCCAGCCCTTTATCACCTATCACCTCGAGGCGTTCCGCCACTTGCCCTTCGAATGGCATTGGCACGTCGTCGAAGGCGTCGCTAGGCTTGCCCACGATACTGCGTGGGGCGCCCGGCGCGGGGGCCGCATCGAAGAGGCGAGTCATAACCGCGGTCGCTCCGTCGACGGTACCAGCGCATATCTCGACCGCATCGCCGCCGACGAACAGAATCGGGTCACGCTCTACCGCAAGTCCCCCGGCGAGTTCTGGCACGGCAAGCGGGAGATGGTAAGCGCGCCGCTCTGCAATCTCGACAGGCCTTGCCTTCTCTGGCAGATCGACGCGGACGAGCTGTGGCGTACCGACCAGATCATCGCCGTGCGCCGGCTGTTTCTCGAACAGCCGCAGCGCAGTGCTGCGTTCTTCTGGTGCGATTACTTCGTCGGCCCGGAGGCTGTCGTGGTTACGCGGTACAACTATACGCAGGATCCGCGTTATGAATGGCTCCGCGTCTGGCGTTACCGCCCTGGGGACCGCTGGCGGTCCCATGAGCCACCGACGCTGGTCCGGCGGACCGAGGAGAGCACCATGGTTGATGTGGCGGACCTGGCGCCGTTCGGTCATGACGAGACGGAGGACGTTGACGCGGTCTTTCAGCATTACGCGTACGCCACGGAGGCACAGCTGCGGCACAAGGAGAGTTATTATGGCCAGGCCGCAGCGCTGGACCAATGGCTCCGACTGCAGGCGTCGCTCAACCGATCGTGCCGACTACGCGATTTTTTTCCTTGGGTTCCGGACGACGTCCTCGCGGACACGGCTTCGCGGGCCGGCATAGTGCCGCTTGCCCGTCCCGATCCAGTAACCGGTGCTTGGTCCTTCGCCGCCACGACGGGGCAGCCGAGCCAAGAGGACCAGGTGGATGGAGATCGTCCGTTCCTGTTGGACGGCGCTGTATTCCAGGACGGAGGAGTCTGGAGTGTTTACTGGCACGCTGTCCTGGAGCACTGGCGAGCGAGCGGCTTCTCCGAGCGGATCATCCTGCTGGAGCGCGCCGGCAACGCACCGCGAATACCTGGCTTGCGCTATCGCGCGCTGCCCGCCTATCGTGTCGAGGAGGCAGGCCGGGACGCCGCGCGGCTGGAGCGGGTCGCACGACGAGCGGGTGCCCAGGCGGTGCTTACCGCCGTGCCGACGGCGGCACTCGAAACGCCGCTCATCGCAGCTGTACTAACGCTTGAGTGGTGGCTGCCGACCTCAGCGGCGGACCTCGCGGCAGCTGAACTCTGCCTCGCGCAGGCGAGCACCATCTGGGTCGGTGACGCGTCGCTGCGCCACAATCTTCTCGATCGCCTTCCGATGCTCGATCCGGCCCGCATCTCTGTTATCGAAGGGGCGCACGATCCTCCCACGCTTGCCGGGGAGCTCGCGCTGCGCCTCCCGGCCCACCGGTCTCCCCCGTCGCCATCCTGGGACCTACTACGCCGGCTGCAGGATCGATTGGTGCAGCCCTCCGCCGCTGCAGGACAGCTGTCGGCGCTCGCCTTCGAGGTCAAGCGGCTGCGGACGGCGCTCGCAGATCTGCAGCGCAGCCCGTTCTGGCGCCTGCGCAGCGCGGCGTTGCGCCTCCTCGGCCGCGCGCCATGAATCTCATGATCTTTCGCGACGATGGCATCTGACAGCCGCCCACCGAGCATTTCTACACCTCGCGCCGAATGCCGAACGGACGCAAAGTCTGTAGCACCAGGCGTCGCAACCGCCAGAAAGGGCTGTTCTGGATGCCAGCCAGCAGATCGCGCGCAGCCATGAGCTGCGTGCGAAGCGGCACATCGGAGCCGAACTCGTGGCCGATCGCATCGATCGCCGTCAGCTGCCTGCGCACTGGATCGCCTGCCGGATGCCTCTCGACGGCCTGAGCGAGTTCGAGCTGTAGTTGCCGCTGCATTGCCCGCATTGTTCGCCACAATGGTGCAGGCCGCGGCAAGTCGCCTCGACGCAGCCGGTCGATGCCGTCGACAAACTCCTCGGCAATGGTCTCGGCCATGGTCGACCAAGTGAATTGCACCACCTGGGCGCGACCGCACGCCGACAAATCGGCGCGTCTTGTCGGCTCCTGGACTTGCTGCAGCGCGTGCGTCAGTCCCGCGACATCGTTCTCGCCGACATAAAGCGCGGCCTCGCCCGCGACTTCCGTCAGCGAAGAGTTACGGCAAGTGATAACCGGACAGCCGCATGCCAGCGCCTCGGCGACCGGCATGCCGAAGCCCTCGTATCGTGACGGGTAGACGAGGGCGACGGCGCCGCTATAGGCGACGCTGAGCTCGGCATCGGTCGGGCGCAGCAGATGCACCGAGGCGTTGCCGATCAATGCCCGGAATTCGCTTTCGAGCGCCGGCTGGCCGCCGGCGCAAACAATCTCGAACGCCGCCTTCTTGGGAAGCGCGGCGAAGGCCCTAAAGAACAGCTCGCAATTCTTGTAACCCGCATAGCCACAACGCTCGCCAACCAGCAGAAAGTAGGGTTTGGCGATATCGCGGGCGGCGCGAAACGCCGCGACATCCTCGGCCGATTTGGGGGCGAAGACGGCTCCGACACCATTACGGGCGATCCTCACGCTCTCGGCCCGAATTGCCGGAAACAACTTGGCCAAATCGCGAGCCGTGCTGTGCGAGACCGCGAGATGGATTGCGGCATGTTCGATCGCGTAATGTTTTTCGTGCCAAGCTTGCTCGTCAAGCGGCGTACCCAGCATCTCCGGGATCATGTCGTGGGCGAGAAAGGCCGAGGGTGTGGTGATCGGGCAAGTATAATAGGTCGAAGTGAACAGATCCGCCGACTCCTCGTCGCAGATCCGTTGCAGCATCTCGGCGTCGGCCCCGGTCGCCGCATAGCTGAAAGCCGGCACTGAGCGATAACGCAATCCCGGAATGCGCGGCGCAGTGCCGGCGCGGTCGAGCACGGTGACGTTGCGGCCAAAG
>DASQCY010000063.1:0-3669 GCA_035634495.1 Allostellaceae bacterium | reverse complement strand
CGGCTGAGCAACGCGGGCTCGCGGAACCCGTTCGGCAGGCAATTCAATCAGATCCTCGAAGAGCGCCGAAGCGAGGCCGATGCGTTTTATAAGGCGATAACCCCCGCCCGTGTCGACGAAGACACAGCCAATGTGATGCGGCAAGCATTGGCCGGGATGCTGTGGAGCAAGCAGCACTTCTTTTACGATACCGACAAATGGCTCGAAGAGCACGGCTATGATTCGATGCGGCCGTCGCCCCATCAGGTTCGCAATCGCGAATGGTTCCACATAATCAGCGATCATGTCATCTCGATGCCGGACAAGTGGGAGTATCCGTGGTTCGCTGCTTGGGACCTGGCCTTTCACACGCTTGCCCTGTCGACCGTCGACATAGATTTCGCCAAGCAGCAACTCAACTTGCTGCTCGAGGGCGTCTACCTGCATCCGACCGGCCAGATCCCGGCCTATGAGTGGAACTTCAGCGATACCAACCCGCCGGTGCAGGGCTGGGCCGCCATCTTCCTATACCGGATGGAGGCAGCATTACGAGGCAAGACCGACCTTGAGTTCCTCAGGCGGGTCTTCGGCAAGCTCGCCGCGAACTTCGGCTGGTGGATCAACCGCAAAGACCGTAACGGCAGGAACCTGTTCGAAGGGGGTTTTCTCGGCCTCGACAACATCGGCGTCTTCGACCGCAGTTCGCCGTTGCCGACTGGAGGCTATCTGGAGCAGGCCGACGGCACCGCGTGGGTGGCCCTCTACGCCCAGAACATGGTCGAGATCGCTGTCGAGCTTGCGGCAAACGACCCGATCTATGAGGACTTGGCGGCGAGTTACGCGGGCAATTTGCTGTTGATAGCCCGCGCGATGAACGGGATGGGCCCGGACGGCATGTGGGACGATGAGGACGGGTTCTACTATGACGTCTTGCGCTTCCCCGATGGCAGTGCCACCCGGCTCAAGGTCCGCTCGATGGTCAGTCTGCTGCCGATTTGCGCCACCACCGTCGTGGAACCTTGGCAGCGGGAGCGGATTCCGAAACTGACCGCGCTAATCTCTGAGTACATGCGGCGGATGCCGGAGCTGGGTGAATCGATGCATGCTACCGGGCCAGGGCATTTTGGCGTGGCCGAACGCGGCATCATGGCTCTGGTGAACGAGAGCCGACTGCGCCGGATCCTGTCGCGGATGCTCGACGAGAACGAGTTCCTCAGCCCCTACGGGATCCGGGCATTGTCGCGCTATCACGCCGAGCATCCCTATGTATTCTCGGTGCAGGGTCAGGAATACCGGGTGAACTACCTGCCGGCCGAGTCGGACACCGGTATGTTCGGCGGCAATTCGAACTGGCGCGGGCCGATTTGGATGCCGGTCAATGCGCTGCTGATTCGCGCTCTGCTGTCTTATTACTTGTATTACGGCGACAACTTCAAGATCGAGTGCCCGACCGGCTCGGGCAGCTTGATGAACCTCTTCGAGGTCGCCCGGGAAATCGCCAACCGGCTGACCCGGATCTTCCTGCGCGACGAGGCCGGCCGGCGCCCGGTCTTCGGGGGTACCGAGAAGTTCCAGAACGATCCTTACTGGCGGGATAATTTGCTGTTCTACGAGTACTTCCATGGCGACAACGGCGCTGGCCTCGGCGCCAGTCATCAGACCGGATGGACCGGGCTGGTGGCCCCCCTGATCGAAATCTTTGGGCACGTCGACGCCCAGACCTTTCTGGAAGGCGGCCGGGAAGCGGCGTTTCACCGAGAGATAAAGACGGTATAGGGGGGTTGGGCCATGGCGACCATGCCGTGCTATCCATCTCTGTTTCAGATCAACACCCGGGTCTGGCTTCAGCGTCTGTCCCGCGAAGCCGGCAAACCAATCACCCTGGCCGATATCGACGACACGACGATCGACGGTTTCGCTGAGCGGGGCTTCGACTGGGTCTGGCTGTTGAGCGTCTGGCAAATCGGCGCCGCCGGTCGAGCCGTCTCGCGCGGCAACCCAGAATGGCGCGCCGAATTCACGACCGTATTGCCCGATCTGACGGAGGACGACATCACCGGCTCCGGCTTTGCGATCACCGCCTACACGGTCAACGAGGCGCTGGGCGGGGAGCGCGCGTTAGCGCAATTTCGCCAGAGGCTCGCGCGGCGTGGCGTTAAGCTGATGCTCGACTTGGTGCCGAACCACACCGCCCCGGACCATCCGTGGGTCAAGACCCATCCCGACTACTACGTCGCAGGCACCGAGGAGGCGTTGGTAGATGCGCCACAAAATTATCTGCGGGTTGCGACTGACCGCGGACCGAGAATCCTGGCCTATGGCCGCGATCCTAACTTTCCGGGCTGGCCCGACACCTTGCAGCTCAACTATGCCAATCCCGAGTTGCAGAGGGTGCGGATCGACGAGTTAATCGCGATCGCCGGCAAGTGCGACGGCGTACGCTGCGACATGGCGATGCTGCTTCTGCCGGACATATTCCAGCGCACTTGGGGATTGACGCCGGAGCCGTTCTGGCCGAAGGCGACCGCGGCGGTCCACGAGAAATATCCGGACTTCACCTTTATGGCTGAGGTGTATTGGGATCTCGAATGGACCTTGCAACAGCAGGGTTTTGCCTATTGTTACGATAAGCGCCTCTATGACCGGCTGCGAGACGGTCATGCCAGGCCGGTCCGTGGTCATCTGCTCGCCGGGCTCGATTACCAGGACAAGCTCGCGCGCTTTCTCGAAAACCACGACGAGCCGCGCGCCGCGTCTGAATTTCCGTGGGCTCAGCACCAGGCGGCGGCGATCGTCACCTTCCTGTCCCCTGGACTGCGGTTCTTCCATCAGGGCCAGTTTGAGGGAGCTCGGGTCCGAGTGCCGCCCCACCTCAGCCGCGGTCCGGTCGAGTCGACAAACCCGGAGATCGCTGCCTTTTATGCCAGACTGTTGATTGTATTGAAGCAGACGGCCTTTCGCGACGGCGCCTGGTCGCAGATAGAACCGCAGCCAGCTTGGGCCGACAACTGGACCTCGGATGGCTTCGTCGCCTCTGCCTGGGCCGGTGAGGACGGCACCCGCCATGTCGTCGTCGTCAATTATTCCGGCAGCCAGGCACAGTGCCGACTGCCGCTGCCATTCCCGGAATTTCGCGGCAGGCAGGTACGCCTGACCGACAGAATGGGGACCGAGGTTTACGATCGCGCCGGCACCGATCTCGTTGAGAATGGCCTCTTCATCGATCACAGTGCCTGGCACTTCAACGTATTTGAGGTGCAGGCCAACTGACATCCCTATGCGACGGAGATTCGGTGCCGCTGTTGTGGAGCTTTTGCTTGCTGCATGCAGCAGCATCGAGCCGGCGACGGTACCGCACGATCGTATCGACTATGGGAGCTCGATCGGTAATTCGTGGAAAGAGCAGACCCTCCTCAATATCGTCAAGCTCCGCTACGGGGATATGCCGATATTTCTCGAAGTCGCGCAGGTGATTGCCGGCTACCAGCTTCAGAGCGCGGTCACAGGCAGCTTCACTTTAGGAAACTTCACGGCGAGCCTCATTGACCGTCTAACGGCAGCCGGTACCGCGACTGCAGGCAGTACCTACACCGATCGGCCCACCGTGGTTTATCAGCCGCTCACCGGGGTCGATTTCTTGAAGCGTTTGATGACGCCGATACCGCCGAGTTCTGTGCTGTTCATGCTCCA
>DASQCY010000062.1:0-1752 GCA_035634495.1 Allostellaceae bacterium | reverse complement strand
ATGTGGCTGCATCGCTAGCCGGGGAGAGGGGCGATGGCCTCTGAGGACAAGGTCAATATCCTGCTGGTCGACGACCAGCCAGCCAAACTCTTGAGCTACGAGACCATCCTGGCCGAGCTCGGCGAGAGGCTCATCAAGGCTGCCTCGGCCAAAGAGGCGCTCGAACACCTCCTCAAGCACGACATTGCCGTCATCCTCGTGGACGTGTGCATGCCCGAACTCGACGGCTTCCAATTGGCGGCGATGATCCGCGAGCATCCGCGCTTTCAGCGCACCGCGATCATCTTCATTTCCGCCATCCATTTGACCGACGTCGACCGCCTGCGCGCCTATGAAATGGGAGCGGTCGATTACGTCCCGGTGCCGGTCATTCCCGAAGTGCTGCGCGCCAAGGTCAGGATCTTCGCCGAGCTCTATCGCAAAACCAGGCAGCTCGAACAGCTCAACCAGGAGCTCGAGCGTCGCGTCGCCGAGCGAACGGCGGAATTGGAGGCCTCGGCCGCGCGGCTGATGCAGAGCGAAGAGCGTCGCAGCTTGGCGCTGGCCGCCGGTCACATGGGATCCTGGGAATGGGATCCCGTCAACGGCCACTTCGTGTGGGACGATGGGCAATATCGGATCTTCGGCGTCGATCCCGCGAGCTTCGACCTCACCGTCGACAATATCAGGGCGCTCATCCACCCCGAGGACTGGAAGCATCTGCAGAACGCGATCAAGCCGGCGGCGCCCAACACGCCGAGCTTTCAGAGCGAATTTCGCGTCTGCCGTCCGAACGGCGAGCTGCGCTGGTGTATCGGAACGGCGGTGGCGAGCGTCGACGCCACTGACAACATCGTGCGCATCAGCGGCGTGACCGTCGACATCACCGACCGCAAGGAGGCTGAAGAGCGCCAAGCACTGTTGGCGCGGGAGGTCGACCACCGCGCGCGCAACGCCCTGGCGCTCGTGCAGTCGATCGTGCGCCTGACCCGCGCGGACACCATCAAGTCCTATATCGCCGCGGTCGACGGGCGCATCGGGGCGCTGGCGCGCGCGCACACGCTGCTCGCGCAGAGCCGCTGGCAGGGCGCCGATCTCGCGCGCCTCGTCGACGAAGAGCTCGCCCCCTACCGCGCGGATGCTCCCGGGAGGATCGCGGCGGCCGGCCCCGACGTCTCGCTCGAGCCACGCACCGCTCAGACGCTCGCGCTCGCGCTGCACGAGCTCTGCACCAATGCCGCCAAATACGGCTCGCTGTCGGTGATGTCGGGGCGCGTGGAAGTGAATTGGGAATTGCAGCCGCACAGCCTTCTCTTGCGCTGGACCGAGAGCGGCGGGCCGCGACCGCAGGCACCGGCCGCGCCGGGCTTCGGCATCCGGATGATCAGCGCCAGCGTCGAACGTCAGCTCGCGGGCGAGGCCGCCTTCCATTGGCGTCCTGAAGGCCTGCACTGCAGCGTGTGCGTGCCCTGCGGCGACAGCATCGAGCCGCTGGCGCACCGTACCGGCGCCCATTGGACGCTGGGCGAGGACCGGCCGGCGCTTCCGCTTCAGCTCGAGACCGGCAATCGCGTTCTTTTGGTCGAAGACGAGATTCTGGTCGCCATGATGATGAAGGACATCCTGACCGAACTCGGATTTTCGGTCATCGGACCCTTCAGCCGGCTGGCCGAGGCCATGGTCGCTGCCGTGCACGACAACATCGATGCGGGCATCATCGACGTCAATCTCGGCGGAGAATTCGTCTACCCGGTCGCCGACGTGCTGGCGGCG
>DASQCY010000061.1:0-3590 GCA_035634495.1 Allostellaceae bacterium | reverse complement strand
CTCGATATTGCCATTCGGCAACTCGAGCCCGCGCTCGAGATCGATCCGTCTTACGCACCGGCGGCGGCGTTGGCCGCATTTTGCCGGGTTCGCCAAGTGGGGCATGGCTGGGTGCGGCGCACGCCGGAGCTCGAAGCAGTGGCGTCGCGCTTGGCGCGCCGTGCGATCGATACCGGCAAGGACGATCCCGACGCCCTGTCGATGGCTGGCCAGGCTATCGCGGTTTTCTCGGGCGACCACAAAGCCGGGGCCGCAGCGATCGAGCGCGCCTTGATGCTGAACCCGAACGCCGCTCTTGCCTGGACCTTGCGGGGTTGGGTGCATCTTTATCTCGACGAAGTCGACCCGGCGATCGCCGCCTTCGAGCGGGCCTCGCGCCTGAGCCCGCTGGATCCGCAGGGCTATAACATCAAGGGCGGCTTCGCGCGGGCGCACCTGACTGCCGGCCGCTACGAGGAGGCGATGCGGTGGGTCGATCAGACGATTTTGGAGCAGCCTCGCTACACGCCAACGCTGTGGATGAAGGTCGTGCTGTGCGAATTGATGGGGCGGCACAACGAGGCGTGCGAGGCGCTGAAACCGATGCTCGAAGCCTGGCCCGGTTTCACGATCGAGGCCTTCACCAGCTACGCAAGGCACCACTACACGGCCCGCCTCAGGGCCATCTATGTCGAGGCTTTGCGCAAGGCAGGCCTGCCGGAGGGGTAGCGCGCAAGCCCGTCCGCAACGGTCTTACTCGAACGCGGCGAGGAGCGCGGCCAGCGCGGCGCGCAGCGGCCGCAGGTTGTCCTCGATCACCCGCCAGACGCGGGCTGGATCGACTGTAGCGTAACCGTGGATCAGGACGTTGCGAAAGGCGATGATCTGCCGCAGATCGGCACTTTCTGCACCATCGCGGCATCGATGCGCGCAAGCTGCACAAGCGCTTCGCCGATGATCTCGAACTGCGCTCGACGGCCTACCGCAGGACGATGTCACCGTCGAAGTCGGCAAAGCTCTTGCCCGCAGTAACAGCGGGGATGACCCCGGCGGCCTCGCGCGCGTCCCACAGCAGACTTTTCGGATCACGCTGCAAAGACCGGCTCGCGCGAGCCTTCGATGCTCGCCTTCAGGTACGGATTGCGCACCGCACCCGGTTCGACCAGATCGACCGGCCGACCCAGGAGCCCCTCCAGTGCTTCCTTCAGTCCGAAATACGTCCTGAGCGACAGCGCGGCGGGATGTGTGCGATCGAATTCGACCGGGAAATCGACGTCGCTCCGTTGCGGGTCGAAATCGCCGCGTGCGGCCGAACCAAAAAGATCGAGCCGACGCCTGTGGAAGCGGCGGCATACCGCCCGCGATTCGTCGCGACGCAGCGCGATCTCGTCGATCACCATGGCTCCGGTTTCGTCGATGCCGCTCTCGGCGACATGCTGCATGTCATAACATACCCCGTTTCAGCGCCGCGGCCAGCTGATGAGCGGAGCGCGGGTCGAGCGACGATTGGCGGCCATTCGACGATACGCCGGCCAACATTGCCGCGGCGCTGGCCATCCTGGAGGATCAATATCGCACCAGGGTGGCGACGAGTGGCGCCAAGGCTCGAACATGCCGGTGCGGCCGACAAGCCGGACCTCATCTTGCTCGACGTGACGATGCCCGACATGAGGGTCGATTGCGGTGGCTCGATCGCCGCCCTCCGGACGGGCCCTAATTCTCAGCGCGGCGCCAGTAAGCCGATGTAATCCCAGGCGATTGTGGCCGCGGCGAGCGCTGTAATCTCGGCAACATCGTAGGGTGGCGACACCTCGACAACATCCATTCCGGCGAAGCGCAGCCCGGCGAGCCGGCGCAAGATGGCCCGCGCCTGCCAGGTGGCGAGCCCACCCACCTCGGGCGTGCCGGTTCCCGGTGCGAACGCAGGGTCGAGCGCGTCGATGTCGAAGCTGAGATATGAGGGCCCGTCACCGACGACCGCGCGAACCCGCTCGGCGATCGATTGCGGCCCGCTCTCGTGAACGTCTTCCGCGGTAACGATCGTCACACCCTTGCCGACGGTCCAGTCGAAAATATCGCGGTGCAATGGCGAGCGGATGCCGATCTGGATCGTATGGCGGGGGTCGACGAGGCCTTCTTCGATCGCATGATAGAAGGGTGAGCCGTGCCCCCAGACGAGGCCGAAGCTCTCCGGCCAGGTATCGACGTGTCCGTCGAAATGCACCAACCCAAGCGCCCCCTTGCGAGATGATGCCAGCGCGCGCAGCAGCGGGAGGGTAACGGTGTGGTCGCCGCCGAGCGCGACGAGATGTTTTAGGGGTGCCGCCTGCTCCTCGATCTTTGCAAGAGTGCCCGGGATGTCGCCGTGGGCGATACAGAAGTCCCCGATATCGGCGAGGTCGATCACCTTCATATCGGCCCACGACGCCGGGTGGTCGCCATCGACAAGCATGCGACTGGCCTGGCGGATCGCAGCCGGCGCGAACCGCGCTCCAGGCCGGTTCGAGGTGCCGAGGTCGAATGGGATGCCCGCCACGCAAATCGCTGCGTCCGCGCTCGTTCGCTCGACGCCGAGAAAGCTCGGCCGGGTAGCAAAAGTAGGGACGGAGGTCATGACCTCCTATCTGGGGCGGCCATGACCGGGTGAAAGGGTCGCTCAGACCCGCTCGAGCACCGCGGCGATGCCCTGACCGACACCGACGCACATCGTCACGAGCGCATAGTGGCCGCCGGTGCGCTGCAGTTGGCGCGCGGCGGTCAGCGCGATGCGCGGACCGGAGGCGCCGAGCGGGTGACCGACCGCGATCGCCCCGCCATTCTGGTTGACCCGGCTGTCGTCGAAGGGCAGTTCGAGCCCGCGCAGGCAGGCCAGCACCTGCGCAGCAAAGGCCTCGTTGATCTCGATCACATCCATGTCCGCGAGGCTGAGGCCGGCGCGGGCGAGGGCTTTCTTCGAGGCCGTGACCGGACCGATGCCCATGATCCGCGGCGGCACCCCGGCGACGGCACTGGCGCGCACTCGAACGAGCGGTTCGGCCCCGGCGGCTTCTCCGGCGCGCCGGCTGGCGACGATCATCGCCACCGCGCCGTCATTGATGCCCGAGGCGTTGCCCGCGGTCGTCACCCCGCCCTCCTGCAACGGCCGCAATTTGGCGAGCGCCGCGAGATCGGTCTGCGGACGAGGGTGCTCGTCCTCTGCAACCTTGATCGGCCCGGCCCGGCCGCCCGGTACCTCGACCGGCAGGATCTCCCCTTCGAAAAAGCCGGCGGCTTTGCCGGCCGCGTATTTCTTCTGCGACGCCTCGGCGAACACATCGCAGGCCTCGCGAGTGATCTGGTAATCGCGGGCTAGGTTGTCGGCTGTCTCGGGCATCGTGTCGGCACCGAATTGACGCTCGATCTTCGGGTTCGGGAAGCGCGCGCCGATCGTCGAATCGAAGACGCGGCCATCGCGGCTGAACGGGGTCTCGGCCTTGTTCATGACGAACGGTGCGCGGCTCATGCTCTCGACCCCGCCGGCGATGAAGGTCTCGCCCTCGCCGCAGGTAACCGCCTGCGCCGCCATGACGATCGCGTTGAGCCCGCTGCCGCAATTGCGCTGCAAGACCGAG
>DASQCY010000060.1:0-12845 GCA_035634495.1 Allostellaceae bacterium | reverse complement strand
TAAAGGCGCGGCCATGCAGCCCCGCGCCGCCCATGATGCGGTCCATCAGAAAAGCCGCGCGGGCCATATAGCCAAAATCCTCGAGCAACAGGATGAAGAAGAACAGGGTGAGGATCTGCGGCAGGAAGACGAGGACGCTGCAGAGCCCGGAGATGACCCCCTCGCGGACAAAGCTCAACAGCCAGCCCTCCGGCAGCACGATGCCGGCCCACCCGCCGAGACCTGCAAAGCCGCTCTTGATCAGGTCCATCGGCACCTGGGCCCAAGCGAACACGGCCTGGAACATCAAGAACAGGATCGCCATCAGGATGACGAGACCGAGCACTGGGTGGAGCACGATGCTGTCGATGCGCCGGGTGATGCTGTCAGGCCGGCCGGGCATCCTGACCGCGGCGTCGAGTATGCGGTCAGCCTCGCGCTGCGCCACGCGCAACTCGGCGGCGTTCGGCTCGGACCAGGTGCCCTCGGTCGACGGCAACCCGCGCTCGCTGATCACCTCGTCGATCTGGGCGAGGAGATCGCGTGTGCCGCCGCGCCGCACCGCGACCGAGGACACGACGGGTATTCCGAGCTCGGTGGACAGCCGGTCGAGATCGATCCTGAACCCGCGATGGCGCGCGATATCGAACATGTTGAGCGCAAGGATCATCGGCCGGCCGACGCGCTTGAGTTCGAGTGCCAGCCGCAGCGCGAGCCGGAGGTTTGTCGAATCGGCGACGCAGACGAGAAGGCGCGGAACGTCTTCTCCCGCCAGCCGTCCGAGGACGATGTCGCGGGTGACGATCTCGTCCAGGCTGCGGGCGCGCAAGGAATAGGTCCCGGGCAGGTCGATCAGCCTCACGGTGAGCCCAGCGGGTGTGACGACCACGCCCTCCTTGCGCTCGACCGTCACGCCGGGATAGTTGGCAACTTTCTGACGGCTTCCGGTCAGCGCGTTGAAGAGCGCGGTCTTTCCGCTGTTCGGGTTACCGACCAGGGCGATGCGGGCCGCCAGCGCGATCTCGCTCATCCGTCGTCCGACTTGACCAGGATCGCCGCAGCCTCCCGGCGGCGCAGGGCAACTGTGGTTTCGTTGACGCGCACAGCGATCGGGTCGCGACCGAACAGGCCCTGATGCAACACCTCGACCCGCGCCCCTTCGACAAACCCCAATTCGATCAGCCGGCGCTCGAGCTCGGCAGCCGACAGCCCGTGATCGCCGGCGCCAACCTGGACAGCCCGGATCCGGCCCTTGTACCCGACTGGAGCTGCGCCGAGCGCTTGCGCATCCCGCGAAGGCGTCCGGTGGCCGGCTATGCGCGCAGCGGCGGGCATGCTCTCCGATCCAAGGTTTACTCGATGGTATTGCGACTCGCTTTCATTTGCAAGTACGCTCGCAGTCTCTGTCCATAGCAGATGATATGCACTTCCGGCGTCTTCGCGACCGCTACGAGGCGGACGAGGCGGAGGGGTTTAATCGATCGTCGGCGCGGCCGGGCATCGGGGGCGGCGAGCGCCGGTGGACCAGCTCGAGTTTGTCGTCGGGCAGTACCGGACGCCACCGCGCCTCGGACGAGATGCCGACCCACTCGGGGGAACGCAAGGCCAGCGGGAGGGGTCCCGAAAATTGCGGCTCCGTACCCTGTTCGAGACCACCTATCCCGACCCAAGCCTATTGCTGGCAGACTTACGATTTTCACAGTCGAGCCGGAGCTGGAGCTTGCTGATAGCGCGCGGGGTCGATGCCGCGGAAGCCGCTCGCGATGCGGGCGACCAGTCTGGCGCGACGTCGAATTCCGATGGGATTACCGGTGAGCGCGCGCCTTACTCCACAGCCTGGCAAGATGATCTTTGTCGCTGAGGAAGCTCCGGCGAGAAAATTGAGGCGGCGGGACCTCCCGCCGCCTTGGCCACGGCGTATTAGGATGATTTGACTTCGATTTTCTTTATCGGTTTCTGGGCCTCCGCCGTCTTGGGCAAGGTGATCGTCAGCACCCCCTTCGAGAAATCGGCGGCGACCTTGTTGCGATCGACGCTTCCCGGCAGCTCGAACGCCCGCTGGAACGAGCCGTAGGCGCGCTCGGAGAAATGATAGTTTTTGTCCTTCTCTTCCTTCTCCTGGCGCTTTTCGCCTTTGAGGATGAGCATGTCGCCGGACACCGACACGTCGATGTCCTTGGCGTCGATACCCGGCAACTCGGCCGAGATTTTGTAGGCCTTCTCGTTCTCGCTCATGTCGATCGCCGGCGTCGAAAAGCTGAATGAACTTCGCCACGCCGGCTCGATATCGAACATCCGACGCAGCGACGGGAAACCGAACCCGCTGCCGAAGCGGTCGAACAACCGGTCCATCTCGCCGCGGAAGGATTGCCATACATCGGGAAGGGTGGTCTGCGCCGGTGGCGCCTTCTTCACTTCAACGGGTACTTCTGCCATCGCTGTCTCCATCGGTCAGTGGAAAGGAAACGCGTCTATCTTGGCCACGAGCATCGGCGGGACATTGATCCAGCGCAATTCATCCCGCCGTTGCGTCCCATCGCCGTGTTCGCGTCGCCCGGCGCACCCGCTCGGTGGCGAGCGATACCGCCGCCGTGCGTGGCAATGCGCCGGTGCGCCGTACCTCGTCGAGTACGGCTTCGGTGTTGGCGCGGATTTTTTCGGCGATAAACGCGAGAGCGGCCGCCTCGGTTCCACCGCGATATTCGATCGCTGCGCAGATCACTCCGCCGGCATTAGCGATGAAATCGGGGAGGACGAGCACGCCGCGGGCGGCGAGCGTCCGCTCGGCCTCCATCGAGCATGGAATGTTGGCGCCCTCGGCGACGAGCCGGGTCTTCAGCCGCGCAACATTGTCGGCGTGGATGACATCCGGCCGCGCTGCGGGGATCCAAATATCGCACGGGATGTCGATGACGGCGTCCATGCCGAGCTTGCGGCCGCGCGGATGATCGTGCAATGCGCGCCCCTCGGCCTTCAGCGCGGCCAGGGCCGCCAGGTCCAGGCCGCCCTCGTCGGCGATCGTGCCGCTTGTGTCGCTGGCGGCGACGAGAACCGCACCTTTCTCGGCGAGGAAGCGCGCGGCATGCTTACCGACAGAGCCGAAGCCCTGGACGACGACCCTCGCGCCTGTCAGCGGCAACCCGATATGGTCTCGCGCGACATCGATCGCGACCGCAAGGCCAAAGCCGGTAGCGCCGATCTCGTCGAGCGGAATGCCGCCGATCTCGCGCGGCAGCCCGACGGCGCGGCCGGTCTCGTCTTTGATCCATCCCATCGCCAGCTCGTCGGTCCCCATATCCGGCCCTGGGATGTAATCCGTGAGATCCCCGATCGCCGCGGCGAAAGCGCGGATCAGCCGCTCCTTGTCACAGAGCGGCATTTTCGGATCGGCGAAGATCACCGATTTGCCGCCGCCGTGCGGCAGCCCGGCTGCGGCATTCTTGAAGGTCATCGCCCGCGCCAACCGAAAGGCTTCCTTGGTGCTGACATCGGGCGCCATCCGCACGCCGCCGATCGCCGGCCCGCAAGCGATGTTGTCGATCGCGACAACTGCCTTGAGACCGACCGCGGACCGGTGAATGTAGACGAGCTTGATGGGTCCCAGCTCGTCCGCCAGGCGAAACGCTTCCTCCATCACATCCCCCGTGAGCGGTTCATCGGTTCAAGAGCCACAAGATCAGCGACACGACCAGGCTGACGCCAAGGCACGTTACGATCGGGAAATAGAAGCGGAAATCTCCGCGCTCGATCACGACGTCGCCGGGCAGCCGACCGAGCCCGAGCTTGCCGACCCACGGCCACAACAGCCCGACGGCTACCAGCACCAGACCCACTCCGACGAGCCACCGGCTCATGATCGAACGCCGGCATTAGCGGCTTCAGGGAAGCCGCGAAATTTTCCGCGATAGGAGGAACTCGGGCAGAAAATTTGCGTCGTGAAAGCGCCCATCCCGGAGCACCCTTCTGGGTTAGGCATCCGATGCCGCAAGCCTATCGACTCCGGTGTCGCGCAGTCCGCGAGCTTAGCGCAGCGCCTCGTCGGCAGCGGTCGCTACCCGTTTAGAGAAAAATTGCGTTGATCCATATCAAAGCCGTCGTCGGTTGCTCAGGTAGCCTGGCCCGGTCATGAGAGGAGAGACGGATGAGAGCGAGAGATGTCATGGTCAGGGCCGTGGCGACCACGACACCAGAAACGACGGTCGAAAAAGTCGCTAGGCTCATGATCAATTTACGCATCAGCGGGGTTCCCGTTCTGGACAAGAACGGACAGCTCGTCGGAATCGTTACCGAAGGGGACATGCTGCGCCGGGCAGAGACCGGGACCGAGCGCCGGCGCTCGCGCTGGTGCGAGTGGTTTTCGGCAAATTCCCGGTTGGCTGCGGAATACATCAAGTCGCACGCCCGGCGGGTGGAGGACATCATGACCCGGGAGGTCATCAGCGTCGGGGAGTTGGCCACCCTCGCCGAGATTGCCGACTTGATGGAAACAAAGCGGATCAAGCGGGTCCCAGTCGTGCATGAAGGTAAGATCGTCGGCATCATCAGCCGCGCCGACCTGCTGCAGGTGTTAGCGAGTGGCGGAACCACGACTGCCAACGAAGATAACGACCGCCTGATCCGCGAGCGATTGCTCGCCGAATTGCGCACGCAAGAATGGGCAAGCTCGGCCGCATCGAGTGTGGTCGTCTCGGATGGTGTTGTGCATTTTTGGGGGACCGTGGGATCGGAGGAGGAAAGAAGGGCACTCCGCGTCGTTGCCGAGAACATCCCTGGCGTCCGTGGCATCGAGGATCACTCGATCTCGGGGCCCCGCTACCTGGCGCCGCTCTTTCCGGCGATTTGAATTGGCGAGATGCGAGTACGGCCCGGGGGATTTGCCTGTCCGCCGCCCGGCGCCTAGCCCGAAGAACTCAGTGCTAACGTCACCCGCTACCATGGCGTCAGCTGCCGAGGTGCCGCGGGCGCGACCGGCCGAGTTCGCGGTTTGTGCTGCGGCAGACGATGGGTTCCGGGGCTACTTACCCCCGCCGGTGCAGATGCGGATTGAGCAGCCTGTGGCGCGCGGTCCGAAAGCGTCAGACTGGCTCCAGCCAGCTCGCCCCGTGTGGCGGTCGGGGAGGGCGGCGTGACATTGCTCGATCCCTCGCCTTTGTCGTCCGCCGGCGTCGGCAAGGCGCCGGGTCGCGTGATCTGGTCGCCGCTGGCAAGAGCGGGGCGGGGTGCCGTGACGGCAGAAGCCGTGCTCGTGCCGGGGGTAAGTCCGGCGGTCGGCCTGCTCGCCGCGGCACCGGGCGGATCGTGCGCTGACAGGTCGGCCGAGAGCGGCCAGCACACGATCACCAGGATCACGGCGGAGACGAAAGCGGTGAACCCGAGCCACAGGACATCACCGGCAAGCTTTGACCGGCTTGGCCCGATCAGCTGGCCAGCATCAGTCGCCATCATCTGCCTTTCGTGATTACCCCCGACGAGAAACGCTGGCGTATTCATTAAGTTCATCGGGGTCGCACCAGCTAGAGGCTGCACTGGCAGCTAACCCCATTTTTGACACAGCAGGCCTTATCGTGAACGATGACTCGTCCGGCGAATGGAGTCCAACTCATCCATTTCTTCAGCGCCGAGAAGTCGGTAATCTCGAGCCCCGGCATCGGCCCACCGCTTGCCCTACTCACTCGTGGTAGGACACGGTTAGATTTCCCGGGATTCCGATATTCGCTCACGACCAGCTGCAGTCCATCTTCGATAAGAGAGGTGAGGGTGCGGCGTTCCGCGGCGGCTTTGCGTCGCGCGCGGCCGAGGAGTCCCTCGGGAAGTCTGACTGCAGTACGCCTTGTCATATGAGGTGACATATCGCCTATTGCGATCATATATCAACCATTGCCGCAACCATACCGCCCCTCTGGCGCCGCCCACCCGTGAGCAGAGCGACCGATGCTGCGCCCCTTGCAGCCCTGGGCCCCCGCCGTCGCGGGGTGACAGAAATGGCGCGCGCAGGAGTCGTCTGTTTGATTTGTACCAGTAGCAACGGATGGAGATCATCGGGGCCGCGTGGCGCTAAAGCGATCTCGAAGGAATTCGTCGGTACATCGCGCATGAAAACCCGACGGCGGGCGCCTCGTAATCGAGCGCCGATCCAGAACGCCGCGGAACAGCTTGCCGATCACCCTCATCTCGGTCGACCGTGGCGAGTGGAGGGAAGGCGCGAGCTTGTCATTGCTGACACGCCCTTTATCCTGGTCTATCGCGTCCTCAATAACTGCGTGAGGATTCTGTCGGTGATCCACGGCGCGCGACGGTGGCCGGAGCGCTTCTGAGGACAAGCCTCAGGCTTTACGCGTGGGTGTGTTCGGCGATGGCACGCCACACGCGCTCCGGCATCGCGGGCATGGCAAGATCTGTTACGCCAAGCGGGGCAAGCGCATTGGCTAAAGCGTTCATTATCGCGGCCGGCGCGCCGATCGTGCCCGCCTCGCCGCAGCCCTTGGCGCCGAGCGGGTTGTGCGTGCACAGCGTGGCGTGGGTGGCCAAGTTAAACGCAGCCAAGTTGTCGGCACGCGGCAGGCAATAATCCATCAATGAGCCAGTGCGCAGCTGGCCGCTCTCGGGGTCGTACACCGTGTGCTCATAGAGCGCCTGGCCAATGCCCTGGACCAGGCCACCATGGACCTGGCCCGCAACGATCAGAGGGTTGATGATTCGTCCGAAATCGTCGGCGGCGGTGAAATTCAGCAACGTGACCGCCCCGGTATCTCGATCGATCTCGACCTCGGCGATGTGCGCGCCTGCGGGATAGGTGAAGTTCGTCGGATCGTAAAAGGCCGTCTCGTCGAGGCCGGGCTCGACCGTATCGATCGGATAATTGTGCGGCACATAGGCGGCCAAAGCGATTTGGGCGAAGGGCACCGCCCTGTCGGTGCCCGCGACGGTAAACTGTCCGCTCTCGAACTCGATGTCGGCCTCCGAGACCTCGAGCAGGTGGGCGGCGATCTTCTTTCCCTTGCTCACCACTTTGTCGATCGCCTTGACGAGAGCCGAGCCACCGACCGCGAGCGAGCGCGAGGCGTAGGTGCCCATGCCGAACGGGATCTTGTCCGTGTCGCCATGAACGACTTCGACCATGTCGATGGGTACGCCGAGCTGACCGGCGACCAGCTGTGCAAAGGTCGTCTCGTGACCCTGGCCGTGGGTGTGCGTGCCGGTGAACACGGTGACACTCCCGGTCGGGTGAACCCGAACCTCTGCCGTCTCGTAGAAACCGGCGCGTGCACCGAGCTGGCCGGCGAGCGCCGATGGTGCCATTGCGCAAGCCTCGATATAGGCGGCGATACCGATGCCGCGGAGCTTGCCATGTCGGGCCGCTTCCTGACGGCGCTGCTCGAACCCGGCATAATCAGCAGCCTTCAGCGCTATATCGAGGGTGGTGAAATAGTCGCCACTGTCATAAGTTAGCGCCACCGGCGTCTGATAAGGGTAGGCGTCGCGGGGAATGAAGTTGCGGCGGCGCAGCTCGGCCGGATCAATCCTGATCTCACGCGCAGCCGTGTCGACGAGACGCTCGACGACGTAGCATGCTTCGGGCCGCCCGGCGCCGCGATAGGCATCGACCGGCACAGTGTTGGTGAATACCCCCTTGACCTCGACGTAGATGGCCGAGGTCGTGTATGTCCCGGCGAGCAGCGGACCATAACAGTAGGTCGGAATCGCCGGCGCAAAACTCGAGAGATAAGCCCCGAGATTGGCCAAAGTCGCGACCCGCAGGGCAAGGAACTTGCCGTCTTTGTCGAGCGCCAACTCGGCGTGAGTGAGGTGGTCGCGAGCCTGATTGTCTGAAGCGAAACCCTCGGCGCGCTCGGCCCTCCATTTGACCGGTCTGCCAAGCTTACCGGCCGCCCAAGTCACGAGGGCCTGCTCGGCGTAAAGCGACCCCTTCGTGCCGAAGCCGCCACCCACATCCGGTGCTACGACCCTGAACTTGTGCTCGGGAACCGGAAGGACCGCGGAGGCGATCAATAACCGAATCACATGCGGGTCCTGACTTGTCGTGTAGAGCGTGTAGTCGCCCGTCGAGCGGTCGTATTCGCCAATGGCGGCGCGCGGCTCCATCGGATTGGAGACGAGCCGGTTGTTGATGATCTCGAGGCGCGTCACGTGCTGCGCCTGGGTGAAAGCAAGGTCAACGGCGGCCTTGTCGCCTAGGTGCCAGTCGAAGCAGATGTTGTGGGGTGCGTTGTCGAAGAGCTGCGGCTTGCCTGGCTTGATCGCATCATCCGCCGCGACAACCGCCGGCAGCGGATTGTACGAGACCTCGATGCGCTCAGCGGCGTCCTTCGCCTGCTCGAGCGTCTCAGCAATCACAACTGCAACCGGGTCGCCAACGTGACGCACCTTGCCCATGGCGAGCACAGGGTGCGGCGGTTCGACCATCGGCGAGCCGTCCTTCGAATTTACCAGCCAGCCGCAGGGCAAGCCGCCGACCTGCAGGTCGGCGCCGGTGAAGACCGCATTGACGCCCGGTGCCGCGCCGGCCTTGCTGGTGTCGATGCCGGCGATCTCGGCATGGGCGTGCGGACTTCGCAGAATATAGGCGTAGCGTTGGCCTGGACGATTGATATCGTCGGTGTAGTTACCCGCGCCGGTGAGGAAACGAAAGTCCTCCTTGCGCCGCACAGAGGCGCCGATGACCTGTTCGTTCATAGATTGCCGCCTCCCGGCCAGTACACGCTTGAGCGCTTAGCGATCATCCATACCACAAACATAGCTCCGCCGCTTACCAAGCTGGCGCCCCGCCTGTGATGGCAGCCATAAAGGCTTAAGGCGGCGCCACCTCACCGACAGCCTTTAGTGTCCATGTGCGATCGCGATACGCGACGTGAACCTCTTCCTGTTCGAGGATCCTCCCGATTTCGGATGCGAGTTCGTTGAGGAGTATCCGAACCGCTTCATCGTCCAAATCGCGGGCGTAGAGCGGCAGCACCTCGCCGGTAAGGATGGCGACGGGCTCGCGGTCATGAGCGGCTTCGCCTTCCGACCCGGCATAGACAACTTCACCGCGGGTAAACATGCCCGACAGGAACGGTTTGCCGCGGGCATGGCGCTCTCTCATCCAGCGATGGGCGGCACGGACGGCTTCCTCGAGATCATAAATCCGGCCCGACGGTCCATAGCCCGCGCGCAAACCCCAGGTAATCTTGAACTCGCGCCGTGGACCTTCGGAGGTGGGAACCAAAGAGAAGCTTTCCATCGGTAAGGTGACGGTCGAGCCAGTCCTCAGCACAGATGCCGGGCGATGCTCAGCACCTAACCGTGCGTGAGCTCTCCGCGGTGAGCCCGCCGCCTGTTATCCCCCTTCGAGCTTGGGGATGAAGAAGACCTCTGAGCCTGGGCGGATCGGCTGGAAATACGCGGTCTCGTGGATCTGGCCGTCGATCGCGACGGTGGTTTCTTCTTCGAGGTGGTGGCCGAGGCCGGGATAGAGCCGGTCCATCTCCCGGATGACGCCGCGCAGGTTTCGGGCCTCCACCTCAAATTCGCGCACCCCGCCGGTATAGCGGCGGCTGAACCCCGCAGTAAACACCACCCGCGCGGCCATTCTCTCAGTCCTTTTCAGGGCCCGTTATGGCCGGGCATCGACCCGGCCATCCACGAACGTAGCTGACCCGGCTTCGCCGGGCCGGCTTCCGTGGATGCCCGAAACAAGTCTGAACAAGTCCGGGCATGACGAATTGGAGTGATCTCACGCCATTAGCGCTTCCTAATCGTCCGCTCCCGTGTGGTCGAGCGCGGCGCGGATCTTGGGCGGCGACATCGGCAGGGCGGTCAGCCGGCGGTGGATGGCGCTGTCGATCGCGTTGGCGATCGCCGCCATCGGCGGCACGATGTTGACCTCGCCGACCCCCTTGGCACCGTAGGGATGGCCGGGGTTAGGCACCTCGACCAATACCGCATCGATCATCGGCAGGTCGGACGAGACCGGCACCCGGTAGTCGAGGAACCCCGCGTTGTCGAGCCGGCCCTGCTTGTCGTAGATGTACTCCTCGTTCAAGGCCCAGCCGATGCCCTGCACGACGCCGCCCTGGATCTGACCCTCGACATAGGAGGGGTGGATCGCGCAGCCGACATCTTGGGCGGCGACAAAGCGCAGGATCGTCACCTTGCCGGTCTCGGGGTCGACCTCGACATCGCAGAATTGGGTCGAGAAGCCCGGAGCCATGCCGCCGGCGTTGACCGAGGCCGCCGCCGTGATCGGGCCGCCGGTCAGCGACCGCTTGGCCGCCAGCTCCTTCAACGGCAACGGCGGGAAGTCCCCGACATTGCTGCTCGCGGGCTTGGCCTGTCCGTCCTCCCAGACGACACCGTCGACATCGACATCCCAGATCAGCGCCGCGCGGGCGCGCAATTCGTCGACCACCTTTTTGCTCGCCTCGATGACCGCCATACCGGTGGCGAAGGTTACGCGCGAGCCGCCGGTCACGCCGGTAAACCCGATCGAAGCGGTGTCGGCGACGATCGAGCGCACCTGGCCATAGTCGACCCCCAGGGTCTCGGCCGCCATCAGCGCCATCGAGGCGCGCGAGCCACCGATATCGGGGCTGCCGGTCGCGACAATCACCGTGCCGTCCTCGTTGACCTGCACGGACGCGCTCGATTCGCCACCGCCATTGAACCAGAAGCCGGAGGCGACCCCGCGTCCCTGGTTCGGGCCGAGCGGGGCCTTGTAGGCGGGGTGCTCGAGCAACGCCTCGAGGGTCTCGACGTAGCCGCCATGGGCGATCTTCGGCCCGTAGACCGTCTGCGTGCCGGGCCGCGCCGCGTTTTTGCGGCGCAGTTCGAGCGGGTCCATGCCGATCTTCTTGGCCAGCATGTCGAGCACGCTTTCGACGCCAAAGGCCGAGATCGGCGAGCCCGGCGCGCGATAGGCGGCCGATTTCGGCCGGTTGCACACGACGTCGTAGCCGATCGTATGGACATTCTCGATGTTGTAGGGGGCGAACCCGCACATGCAAGCGTTCATGACCGGCGAGCCGGGAAAGGCGCCGGCCTGATAGTTGAACACACCCTCGGCGGCGGTGATCGTGCCATCCTTCTTGACGCCGATTTTGACCCGCATCGACGCGCCGGAGGTCGGCCCGGTGGCCTTAAACACCTCGTCGCGGCTCATCACCAGCTTGACCGGGCGTCCCGACTTCTTGGCGAGCAGGGTCGCCACCGGCTCGAGATAAACGATCGTCTTGCCGCCGAAACCGCCGCCGATTTCGGCCGGATAGACGCGGATGTCGCCCACCCGCATCCCGAGCAATTGCGCGGTCATCGCGCGGATTTGGAAGTGTCCCTGGCTGGAGCCCCAGATCTCGACCTGGCCGTCCTCGTCGACCCGGGCCACGCAGGCATGCGGCTCGATATAGGCCTGGTGCACCGGCGCGGTTTTGAACTCTTTCTCGACGATCTCGTCGGCCGCGGCGAAGCCCGCCGCCATGTCACCGATTGTGAACTCGACGCGCTTGGCGATGTTGGAAGGCTTGGTCGGCGCCGGCTCGATCCCGCGCGTGATCATGTCCTCGAACAGCAGCGGGGCGTCGGGCTTCATCGCCTCGTCGACATCGATCACATGCGGCAAGACCTCATAATCGATGTCGACCAGGGCCGCCGCCTCCTCGGCTATGGTCCGGTCGATCGCCGCGACGGCGGCGACAGCGTGGCCTTCGTAGAGCGCCTTCTCGCGCGCCATGATGTTGCGGGTGATGTGCCAGGCGTTCTGCTGGACGCGCTCGGGGCCGATATAGGCGAATTTCTGGTCCGGGAAGTCGGCGGCGGTTACGACCGCCTTGACCCCTGGCAGAACCAGCGCCTTCGAGACGTCGATCGACCGGATGCGGGCATGCGCATGTGGCGAGCGGATGACCTTGCCCCACAACATGCCCGGCATCGCCATGTCGGCGCCGTACTGGGCGCGCCCGGTCACCTTCGGCACCCCGTCCGGACGGATCGGCCGCGTTCCCACCCACTTGAACCGCTTTGGCGAAATGTCGTTCATCGCTGTCTCCGTCGTGGCGTTGCACGGTCTCTTTTCAGCTTACCGCCTCACAGCGCGCGCTCAAAAACAAAACCATCAGCCCGAGGCTCAGCTCGCAGGCTTGTCAACGGCTCCCGCCATCTCCGCGACAAGATCGGGACGTATCATCGGCGCCTTATAAAGCTCTCTGCCACGATATTCGCGGCTGGATTTGGGCGTCAAAAGTTTGTCAAAAATTCCCGGTTAAATTCAACTTTGTTCCCATAAGCGACTGATTTAATGTACATATTGAGATTTAATCACCATTTTCTCTCGGTTCTTCCCGGTTTAACCGGGAAATCCGCGTGGGCGCCGGCTCCCTGTTCGGATCGAACTCGGTGGTGGAATCGGCGCGCTCGGAAGTACGATGGCCAGCGGAGCATGTCAGCAAGGCGGGCGTTAGTATGAGGATGTTAGGAACCAAGCTCGCCGCAGTATAAAGGGAGCCTTCGAGCCTATAGACGAAGCCCTGTGGCGGAAATGGCGCCCAGGTGCCGGGGACAAAACCGAGGAGTTCATGCACAAGCCCGTTCGCAAAGCCGTTTTCCCGGTCGCCGGATTGGGAACCCGTTTCTTGCCGGCGACCAAGGCGATGCCAAAGGAGATGCTGCCGATCGTCGACAAGCCGCTCATTCATTACGCGGTCGAGGAGGCCAAGGCTGCGGGGATAGAGCAGTTCTTCTTTGTCACCAGTCGAGGCAAGAGTGCCATCGACGATCACTTCGACCGCGCCTTCGAGCTCGAGGCCACCTTGCGCGAGCGCGGCAAGGAAGACGTGCTCGCCGAGCTCGAAGCGCGGCTGCCCGAGCCCGGGCAG
>DASQCY010000059.1:0-3326 GCA_035634495.1 Allostellaceae bacterium | reverse complement strand
GCTCGTCATCCTCGACATCTGGCTTCAAGAGGGAGGACTCGAGGGGATCGAGATTCTCAGACAGCTTCGCGCTGACATGCCGTCGGTCCCTGTCGTCATGATCAGCGGACATGGCACGATCGAGACGGCGGTCGAAGCGATAAAAATCGGCGCCTATGATTTCTTGGAAAAACCGTTCAAATCCGATCGGCTGTTGCTGGTCGTTGAGCGTGCGATCGAAGCAGCACAGCTCAGGCGCGAGAATGAGGAGCTGAAGCTCCGCGCGGGGGGCGATATCGATCTCGTCGGTGTCTCACCGGCGGCCAACCAGCTTCGGCAACAGATTGAGCGAGTAGCGCCGACGGGCAGTCGGGTCCTGATCACGGGACCGCCCGGTGCCGGAAAGGAAGTCGTCGGGCGGCTGCTGCATTTGCACTCGAGGCGTTCGAAGGGTCCCTTTGTTCCGGTCAACTGCGCGACGATGCGGCCTGACCGGCTCGAGATCGAGCTGTTCGGGACCGAATTTCGGAGCGATGGGGCGGCGCGCAAGGTCGGTACCTTCGAGCGTGCTCATGGCGGCACGCTGTTCCTCGACGAGGTCGGCGATATGCCGCTCGAAACCCAGGGCAAGATCGTGCGCGTCCTGCAAGAGCAAACATTTGAGCGGGTAGGGGGGTCGAGCCGCGTCGAGGTCGATGTCCGCGTCGTTGCGTCATCGAATCGGGAGCTTGGCAGTGAGATCAGCGCTGGCCGATTCCGCGAGGACCTGTATTATCGGTTGAGCGTCGTGCCTATCAAGGTCCCACCGTTGCGCGATCGGCGCGAGGATATCCCGATGATGGCGCGCCATTTCATGGCGCGGGCATCAGAGGCAGCACGGCTCGCTCCGCGCCAATTCGGTGAGGATGCGATGGCAGCGCTGCAAGCTTATACTTGGCCTGGCAATGTGCGCCAGTTACGTAACGTGGTCGATTGGCTATTGATCATGACGCCGGGCGATGCACGCGAGCCGGTGCGCGCCGATATGCTCCCTAACGAAATCACCGCCATTGCCCCAACCGTTGTCAAATGGGACAAGGGCAGCGAAATCATGACCCTGCCGCTGCGCGATGCACGTGAGGTTTTTGAGCGCGAATACCTGATCGCACAAGTGACGCGCTTCGGCGGCAATATTTCCCGCACTGCGGCATTCGTCGGCATGGAGCGCTCGGCTTTACATCGTAAGTTGAAATCGCTTGGGGTCTTCGGTAATGACCGGCCGTTGAAGATCGGGGCGTGAGCGGAGTTGCGGGTCCGGTCACACACTCGGGCTTTCCCGGTTTAACCGGGAATATGCGGGAAAAAACCGTAGCGCGACCACGGTTCGACGCCGATAAGCGCTCTAATTCATACACTTGCGAGCCAGCCTTCGTGTTCTTCCCTGCGATGAACCGGGAATCTCTGACGCTTTCTTGACGGCCAAATCCGAGGCAGACTTGTGAGCGCAAATACATGCGGAGCTTCTAATTATGCAATCCGTGATACTCCCCAATCTAGACGCCAAGATGGCGACCCTGAGAAACGGGGCACCGAAGCAGCTGAACCGAAAGCTGTGCAAGAGCGATCTCTCGCCCCCGGCGACGGCGGCGTCAGCAGCGTGAGCCTCACGGCGGCGACGCCCCTTCGTCTACATCGGCCGCGGGCGATCCTGTTCGATTGGGACAATACGCTGGTCGACAGCTGGGCGACGATCCATGAGGCGCTTAACTTCTTGATGGTGGCAATGGACAGGCCGCTGTGGACAATCGGGGAAACCCGCGAACGCGTCCGCCTCAGCCTGCGCGAAGCTTTTCCTCGTATCTTCGGAGAGCGCTGGGAAGAGGCGCGCGACATCTATCTCGGCCGATTCCACGCGATCCACCTCGAACGGTTGACCGCGCTGCCTGGTCGCACCGAATTGCTCGAGAAGCTCTCCGATGAAGGGATTTTTCTTGGAGTTGTCAGCAACAAGACCGGTTCCCTGTTGCGGCGCGAGACAGATCACATTGGGTGGACGATGCGATTCGGCGCCGTCGTCGGAGCAGGCGACGCGCCCCTGGACAAACCCGATGCTGCCCCGGTCCGGCTAGCGCTGGAGCAGAGCGGCATCGAGCCGGGCGAGACGGTCTGGTTCGTCGGCGACACCGGGCTCGACATGGAATGCGCCCGCAACAGCGGCTGCGTTCCGGTCCTCCTCGGAAGCGGAATGTCGGAGCAGGAGTTTGACGTGTGCCCGCCGCGCCTGGCGTTTTCCGACTGCCCCACCCTGTTTCGCTTTGTCCAGGGCTTGTGATTCATCGCGGCGCGCCCATCTTCCAATCGGAAACTCGGTAGCTTCTTCCGAGTATTTGTTCATTTGGCACGAGCCGGCCCGTTCGACTCCAAGAAGTGATGGGGGAATACCCATGACGCCGGAAAAGTCACAAAACGTCCAAGACGTGTTCTTGAACCATGTCCGGAAGAACAAGACCCCGGTCACTATCTTCCTCGTCAATGGGGTAAAGTTGCAAGGGATCATTACTTGGTTTGATAACTTTTGCGTGTTGTTGCGCCGCGACGCGCATTCTCAGCTCGTATACAAGCACGCGATTTCTACGGTGATGCCAGGACAACCGATCCAGCTGTTCGAGCCGAGCAAGGAGATCGCGGAATCCTGAGCCGCACAGACACAGCGACGAGCGCGAACGGCCCCTCGACCGGTCGAGCGCTTGTAGTGCATCCCGCGCTGAAATCGGCGCCGGGCCAACAGCCGGCAGAGATCGCGAGTCGCTCCATCGAGGCCCGACTGGAGGAAGCGATCGGTCTCGCGCGGGCGATTCGCCTCGATGTGGTCGGTGCCGAGGTCGCCCGGATCACCAGCCCTCAGCCAAGCTGCCTCTTCGGACGTGGGACCCTCGAAAACCTCGGAGGACTTATCAGCGATAACGGGATCGGTCTGGTTGTCCTCGATGGCGTGCTGAGTCCGGTACAGCAGCGCAACCTGGAAAGGCGCTGGCACGCGAAGGTCATTGACCGCACGGGCCTGATCCTCGAAATCTTCGGCGCGCGGGCGCGCACCCATGAAGGCCGTTTACAGGTCGAGTTGGCCGCGCTCTCCTACCAGCGCTCGCGGCTCGTCCGGTCGTGGACGCATCTCGAGCGTCAGCGCGGCGGTTTTGGCTTTCTCGGCGGGCCTGGCGAGAGCCAGCTCGAAATCGACCGCAGGCTGATTGGTGAGCGGATCGCCCGGCTCAAGCGCGAGCTAGACGGGGTCAGGCGGACGCGGGCGTTGCACCGCGAGGCGAGGCGGCGGGTGCCGTATCCGGTGGTGGCGTTGGTCGGCTACACCA
>DASQCY010000058.1:0-3565 GCA_035634495.1 Allostellaceae bacterium | reverse complement strand
CTTCAGCGCAGCGAGCAACGTACCCTCGGCACCGCCCTGGAACACTTTCACCACAAAAGCCCCGCCCGGTTTCAGAATCTGTGATGCGACGGTGAATGCGTCCTCGGCGAGAGCGACGATCCGCAGATGGTCGGTCGCGGCATGCCCGGTCGCCGGCGGTGCCATGTCGCTCAAGACGATATCGGCGAGGCCGCCCAGCTCAGCGGTGAGCGCGGCCGGCGTGCCAGGGTCGCGAATATCGGCAGAAAGCAAAGCGGCGCCGGGCAGCGCCGCGGTCTCGACGACGTCGATGCCAACGACTAATCCATGACGGCCCACGCGCGCGACGGCGACCTGTGTCCAGCCACCCGGCGCGCATCCGAGATCGACGACGCGCCGGCCCGGCCGCAGCAGACGAAAGCGCTCGTCGAGCTCGATCAGCTTGAAGGCGGCACGTGACCGGTAGCCGAGTCGGCGCGCCTCGGCAACGTAGGGATCGTTCAGCTGGCGTAACAGCCATTGGGTGGAGGACGCCTTGCGGCGGCGCGTGTCGCGCACCTTGACCACCGCGGAGCCGCGCCGCCCCGGACCGGGAGGACGGCTGCCATCCCTCGCCATGTCAGGCCTGCATCAGGTCGAGGAGAATGCCCTCACGCACACCCCGATCGGCGACTCGCAATCGACCGACCGGCCAGGTCGCACAGATCGCGTCGAGAACGGCGCAACCGCTTAGCACCAGATCAGCGCGCTCACGGCCAATGCAAGGGTTGGCAGCGCGGCCGTCAAAGTCGAGACCGGCGAGATGAGCCGAGAGGGCGCCGATTTGCTCGAAGGTGAGCGTACTGCCGTCGACCAGGGCGCGGATGTAGCGCGGCAACGCCAGATGGATGCCGGCCAATGTCGTGACGGTGCCCGAACTTCCCAGCATCTGCACCCTGCCGGCGCGGACGTGGCGCAGAATGCGATGGTTGCGCTCGAATGGCGCAAGGGCCGCCGCGGCCTCGGCGATCATCAAGCGGTAGGTCGCCGGCGAGACCTCGGCGCCGCCGAATCGATCGGTCAGGGTGACCACCCCAAACGGTAGAGAGAGCGCACCGAGAATGTGCGGGCGTCGCCGCCCGTCGGGTCCGCGCGCGAGCCGCAGCCAGACGATCTCGGTTGAGCCCCCGCCGATGTCGAACACGATGGCGTTCGGGATGCGGGGATGCAGCAACGGGGCACAGCCGGCGACAACCAGGCGCGCCTCTTCCCGGCTCGAGATGATCTCGATCTCGAGCCCGACCTCGTCGCGCACCCTTGTGAGAAACGCTTCGCAATTGGCGGCGCGGCGGCACGCTTCGGTTGCGACATAGCGCCCGGCAGCGACATTGCGAGCAGCGATCTTTGCGGCGCAAATCTTGAGCGCATCGAGGGTGCGCGTAATTGCGGCATCGGAGAGCGCCCCGGTCGCGGCGAGCCCTTCGCCAAGCCGGACGATGCGGGAAAAGGCGTCGACGACGCGAAAACCCGCGCCGACCGGCCGCGCAACCAGCAAGCGACAGTTATTCGTCCCGAGGTCGAGTGCGGCGAACTGGCGAGCGAACCCACGCGACAGGGGTGGCGCAGGGCTCGCTCCGGGAAACGTTTCGGGGGCGGCGCGCTCGGGCCGCAACGCGACGACCGCACTCCCGACCCGTCCCCCGCTGCTGAGCACCTTGTCCACGGCCGGCTAACCACCCCATCGAGCTCGACCGGCAATGCTAGCGCAGCCTTGCGGCGAATCAAAACCCTGCTCGATCGCGGATGGTGTCGCACTTGGAAATTCGAGCCACCGAAGCCCGCGCCACACCGGAGCGGCACGGTCGGTATGGCAAGCGATCCGAGCCAGGATCGGGTCATGACGGGTCCGGTCACGATCCGCTGCCGACAGGGGAAAAATGCGTTTCAGCATCAAAAAAGGGGCCTTCCAGGGTCCAAAATATATGTGAAATCAAATCCTTGATGCGTTTTGACCGAGCCGGCTGACAGCGGAATTCGAGCACGATTCGCGGCAGTTGGCAGCGGACCGGCAGCGGAAGTTGGCCGCCCGTTTCGACCTTGCTGAAGTCGGCATAATATAGCTCTTCTTTAATTAAGAAAATAGCATTTCGCCGTTATATAGGAGGCGGGCTGGCCTCCACAAGGGGGCAGGTCGCAACGGCATTCCAGGAAAGGCAGAGGCACCGTGTCCGAGAAGAAGCGAAATTACTAGATCGGCTGTGGCGAGCCGCCCGCGGGCCGGCGCGTTCGAAGGGCCAGTCCGGTAAGCCGCGCGGCCCGCGCGGTAAGAACCCGTCGCCGCTCTTGGCCGTTGCATTGAACGACCCGGTCTATGCCAGGATCGACGGGGACCCCTGAAAAGATCACCAAGCGCGAGGCGATGTCATTTAGATGGTCGGGCCGAAGGCCGGCACCGCGGCACCGCCTGCGGACAAAGAGGTCGCGCGATTGCGCGGCCAGATCGCGGCCGCGGCGGCCGAGGCCGCGGGCGCCGCCGATCCGTCCCGTTGACCAGACGGGCCGGCAGAGCCGTGCCGATGGCTGCCGGAATGTCGCGCCCGGGACCCTACACAACGGCGCGCCGGTGTGGTATCGGGTGATAGTGTCGCTGGGCGCGCCGATGCCCCGGCGATCAAGCCCCGCGGATGGGGGATCGTCTAACGGTAGGACAGCGGACTCTGACTCCGCCAGTCTAGGTTCGAATCCTAGTCCCCCAGCCACCACAAACCGGGAGATTTCTTAGGTTTTTTGCAGGAGGAGGGATCCGACAAATCAGAACAAACGGAGACGGCGGCCGCACAAAAGCCGGCACGGTCGGTACAGTTTGAAACCAAAGGACGGCGCGGGTTTGGACCGTGTTCATGAGAAATTCCCATCGGCCCCGTTAAACATAAGGCCGCACACTGATCGACGGCGCCCGAGAGGTACGGAGATTGCCGGAGCCGAGCGTCGGACTTCTCCTCGCTACCGCTTTGCGCAACGCGCTGATCGATGCCAAAACGGAGGGCCACCTCGCCCGCCGCGACGCGTTGCTCGATGAATTGCGCGCGTTGGCCCGCGCCTATCCCGATGATGCGGCCGGGCGCGAGCGACTGGCCAAGGGTCTGCACAACATGCAGGTCAACACCAAGGTGGAGGACGATCTCGCCCGCCCCGACGCGTTGCTCGACGAACTGCGCGCGCTGGCCCGCACCCGTCCCAATGACGCCGCCGTGCGCGAGCGATGCTGATCGCAATGCTTAACGAACCAGCTGTCGAGTATTGCTTCGCAGGGGTTGAAACTTTGCCGGCCGGGTCGGTGAATGCCGGAGCCAACCCCCCGCGGCCCTGGTTATGCGCGGGATTTGGTTGCCGCTACGGCCGGCGCAAGCGCGAGATCACCTCGCTCGTTTGTTCCGCGATCGCCGCGCCCGCCGCAGCGGCGACTGCGCTTTGGATCTCTTTTCTGAGCAGGAGACTCGGCGATGGCTGAATTCGCACACTTGTTGATGCTGATCGGCGCGGCCACACCGCCTGGTCGGCTTGCCGCGGCGATCGCCGCGGCAGCGGACGCGGTTCGCAGCGAGGC
>DASQCY010000057.1:0-2905 GCA_035634495.1 Allostellaceae bacterium | reverse complement strand
GAGGGCAAGAGCCCGCGCGAGGCGATCCACCAGGCCTGCCTGTTGCGCTTTCGCCCGATCATGATGACGACGTTTGCGGCGTTGTTCGGCGCGATGCCCATTGCTTTTGGTAGTGGCGGTGGCGCGGAACTGCGCCAGCCGCTCGGCATCGCGATCGTCGGCGGGCTCTTGATCTCGCAATGGCTGACGCTCTACACGACACCGGTCATTTATCTCTATCTCGAACGCTTCGCCAGCTGGGTCGGCCGTCCCTATCGCCCGTCACGGCTTCAGGAAGCCCTCTCGGATACTCCGAGCCCAGGGCTTGCCGAGGCTCGTCGTGGCGTATCTAGTGATTAGCGCGGGCGGCGCGCCGTCACCAGAAACACCGTTGATGGAAGCAGCATCTCTTTGCCTCCGGCATAGACCGCGAAAGCTTCTGTCATCTCCCGCCTGATCGTCTCGCGCACGGCGTCGTCTGGTTTCTTCTCGTCGATCAGTCGGGCAGGAGGGCCCATGATGCAGGCGTGTTTGGCCTCCTCCTCGGGGGACGAGCCGATGATGTCTGGTGTTTCGCGGTCGATCCCGACATCGGCGAATCCGGCGTTTTCGAGGATCGAACGCACATAATCCGGATCGCTAAACGCCAGGGGACCCGGCGTGCGGGGAGGCGTCGGCGCCGGAGCTTCCAAATGCCGCAAGGCGACCTCGTACGGGATCAGCCAATGCCTGTTTTCCTCGAGCGGCCCCCAACACGCAAAGCACAGCCGCCCGCCGGATCGCGCGGCCGGCCGAAGATTGCTGAAGGCGGCGACCGGATCGGCAAAGAACATGACGCCGAAGCGGGAGGTTATCAGATCGAACCGGTCAGGCTCGAAGCGTTGGACCTGGGCATCAGCCTGGACCAGCGAGATATTGCCGAGCCCGCTTTCCGCGACACGCTTGCGGGCGCCGGCCAGCATAGGCTCGGAGATGTCGACCCCGACGACCCGACCCCGTTCACCGACAGCCTTGGCGAAGGGCACGGTAGCGGCGGCGGTGCCGCAGCCGATCTCGAGCACGCTTTCGCCCGCCGCGACCTCCGATCGCGCCAGCAGCAAATCGTTGACGGCGCGCACGCGCCGCTCGACAAGGCCGCCGAGCCCGACCCAGCGTGGACCGGCAACATTGTTCCAAAACTCCTGCTGTGCAGTGTTGGCGATACTGCTCTCGGTCATCCCATAATCTCCTCTAATGCGGCTCGATCGGGCTGGCTGACATGCTCTGTCGCGGCGCAACGTGATTTCATCGCAGGTTACCCATAGAACAGCGCGAAGTAGACGACGTAGATCCAACTGAATATGCCATGGACGATTGCCCACAATATCGAATGGTTGGTGTTGTAGGAGATCGCCATCGCCAGGGCCGAGCCGAAGCTCACCCCGTATTTCGCACCCTCCAGGCGGACGCTGTACCCCCTCCATCCGTTCATCGGCTTCTCCTTTGCGAGCTTCGGGTTTACCGTACCGGCCGAGATGCCCAAGGATAAGGGAGAGCGCATCGTGAAAACGCAAGGCATGACCCGCGGCGAAGTCGAGGCGGCACTGGCCCGGGCCGGGCTCGAGATCCCCGAGCGCGAGAAGCCGGAGATCGCCGCGGCCGCCCATTTCATCGACGAGATGGCCGCGCGCCTCCGTCGGAAGCGCGAGATGGGGGCCGAGCCCGCTCATATCTTTCCGCCTCCGGGAGAGTGACAATGGTCGCGGATTTCCTGACCATCGCCGAAGCTGGTGCGCTTATCGCCAAGCGCGAGCTCTCCCCTGTCGAGCTCGTACAGAGCCGCTTGACGCGCATCGAGCGGCTCGACGGCAAGCTCAACTCGTTCATCCGTGTCCTCGCCGACGAGGCGCTTGCGGCGGCTCGCGCGGCCGAGGCCGAGATTATCGCCGGGCGTTTGCGCGGGCCGCTGCACGGCATCCCGGTCGGCTTGAAAGACATCTATGAGACCAAAGGCGTTCCGACCACAGGGCATTCGAAGGTGATGATCGACCATGTGCCGGCACAGGATGCAACCTCGGTCCGGCGTCTGACCGAGGCGGGTGCGATCGTGCTCGGCAAGCTCGCGACCCATGAGTTCGCCTTTGGCGGGCCGTCCTTCGATCTTCCTTGGCCACCCGCCCGCAACCCCTGGGATACGAGCCGTTTCACCGGGGGATCGAGCAGCGGCACTGGTGCTGCGGTTGCGGCGGGCCTTGTCCTTGGCGGCACCGGCAGCGATACCGGCGGCTCGATCCGCGGCCCCGCTGCGTTCTGCGGCCTTGCCGGCCTCAAGCCGAGCTACGGCCGGATCAGCCGAGCGGGCATACTGCCGCTGGCCTTCTCGCTCGATCATGCCGGCCCGATGGCCTGGACTGCCGAGGATTGCGCAATCATGCTGCAGGCGATGGCCGGGCACGACCCGATCGATCCCGCTAGCGCAGACCGTCCGGTACCGGATTATCGGGCCTCCCTCTCGAATGAGGTCAAGGGCCTGCGCATCGGCCTGATCCGTGATTTCTACGAGACCGACAACCCGGCGAACGAGGTGATGCGGCAGGGCATTGCCAACGCGGTCAAGGTGTTCGAAGGTCTCGGCTGCTCGGTGCGCGAGCTGCGGCTCTCGCCGCTCGCCGACTGGGCGGCTTGCGGCGTCATGATCATGCTCGCCGAAGGCTATGCGATCCATGAGGCAACCTTGCGCGAGCGCTTTGTCGATTATGGTGAAGCCTTCCGCGACCGCATGGCGCTCGGCGCGCTGGTCACCGGCGGCGACTACGTTCAGGCGGTACGGCGTCGCCGTGAGCTGATCGCCGAGTTCGCAGCGGCGATCACCGATCTCGATCTCGTGATCACCGCCGCGGCGCCGAGCGAGGCGCCTACTTTCGATTCGGTCAGCAAATTCGCCATT
>DASQCY010000056.1:0-1561 GCA_035634495.1 Allostellaceae bacterium | reverse complement strand
GCCGGCCGCATCCTCAACCCGAAGCTCGCGAGTAGCCAGATTCTCGGCGCCGTGGTCGGCGGCATCGGCATGGCACTGCATGAGGAGACCGTCACCGATCACCGGTTCGGGCGCTTCATGAGCCACAATCTCGCCGACTATCACGTGCCGGTGAACGCGGACGTGCACGCGATCGACGTCATCTTCGTCGAAGAGAAGGACGATGAGATCAACCCGCTCGGCGTCAAAGGCGTCGGCGAAATCGGCATCGTCGGCACCGCGGCGGCCGTGGCGAATGCGGTCTATCATGCCACCGGCAAACGCGTGCGCGATCTGCCGATCACGCTCGACAAGCTGATGCGGGACTAAGATTGAGGTCGAGACTTGCGCGGGCGAATTCCGGCCCCGGTGATCCTGGCAGAGGACCTTCGCCGCACCGTGCTGGTCGCTGCCGCTATCTCTTCCGCTGGTACGGTCATCGCCTGTAGAGGCCCATGATCGCCGCCTTGGCCAGCGTATTGAAATGCAGTTGAAAGCCGATGACGGCGGCTGAGGTATCCGACGTCGCCTGCAGGCTCTCGGTCCCGACCGCGAACACCGTGAACAGATAACGGTGCGGATGGTCGCCCGCGGGCGGACACGGACCGCCGTAGCCAGGCGTGCCAAAGTCGGTACGGGTCTGCAGCGCTCCCCGTGGCAGCTGGGGGGCCTTCGGATTACCGGCATCAAGCGCAAGCTCGGTTACGTTCGGCGGGATGTTCACCACCAGCCAGTGCCAGAACCCGCTGCCCGTCGGGGCATCCGGGTCGAAGCAAGTGACGGCAAAGCTCTTTGTGCCGGCGGGCGCTCCCGACCACGCCAGATGCGGCGATTGGTTGTTGCCCGCGCAGCCGAAGCCGAAGTCGGCTGAGAGAATATAGGCGTTGGCGAGATAGTCGCCGTCCTTGAAACTGTTGCTCCTGACCGTGAACGCCATACGTCATCTCCATCGTGTCTTCTAATAAGGCTGAGGTGGCCGCGATCTTGTTCCCCGGCTTCGCAGTACGCGACGCCTGCCTTTCAGCTCTTCTTGAGGAATGAAGAGAGATCGTAGTTGAGCAGATCGCCGATGTTGGCGAGCTCGACATCCGCCGGTGGATACTCGGCCAGTACCTTGGAGTCGAGCGCGTAATGACCCTGTTTCGGAAACACAGTCGTCACGCTTTCGCCCCAGAATTTTTTCACCGCGGACAGGATGCGCAATTTGTCGTCGATCAGGACGTAATGGTCGGCGGGGTAGAGACGCCTTACATCGTCGAGCTCCTGCTCCTTGTGGATGTAGATGAGGACGCGGTTTTCGAACAAGTGCCACAGACCGGATCGTTCCACCTTGCGCGGCTGGAACACGGCATCGCCGTCGGAGAGGATGACGACCGTCCCCCACTGCTGCACGTGCCTCACCGCATCCAGCGCACGAGGATAAAGGCGATCGGCGAACGGGTAATCGACGAGCCAGCTCGACATCCGCAGCACCTCCGGGCGGTGCAAGTCCTCCGTCCGGTAGCGCTCCAGCGCGCCGAGGTAATCGGCATAACCGAGTTCG
>DASQCY010000055.1:0-1962 GCA_035634495.1 Allostellaceae bacterium | reverse complement strand
CCGAGGCCGCCGCCGGGGCGGCGGCTCAGTCGGCCAAGGTCGTGAATCTTGCCAGCTGGAGCGACGACGACCCGACTGGTCTCGAGCTTCACGAGCCTGAAGCAACGGACATCGTCATCACGTTTGAATCCCGGCACTGATTTGGAAACCGGGCTCGCGGCGGTCTGATGGCGTCATCTGGTGACGGGTGACCGCGCGCCGATCCAAGCTTGGCGGGCGAGACCGATGCCTGACGGCAGGAAGGAGTTGCGGAATTGAGACAGCCACCGAAAAGGTCGAGGACGCGTCATTCCTCGACGTACGTCGCTATGCGCGGCCGTGACCGAGCATAGACAACGGTAGCCGCCATGGAATGGAAGGTGCACTCCTTCGATCGACGAGCGGGGCAGGATGGCGTATCGCGAAGCCATTCAACATCCGAGGGCGCGCTGCGAAACGCTTGCGACTTAATGCGCCAGAATTGTCGGGTTGACTACATCACAGGCCCAAGTAACACATCGCCCACGTCATGACCGCTAGGATGGTCAACGCATCCCGACGGCAAATACGAACCTAGCTGGTTGTGGTGCCATGTACCCCTCCTGGCTCCTGTACCCTGTCGGCGGCAACCCGTGCGGTCAATCTGCCGCACGCGCAGCCTGCCACAGAGGAGCCGGGGAGTCCTACGGGCGGAACTGAAATTTTCTGAAATCGTGGCAAGGGCCGCCCATTGATCAGCATACGCGACAATCTTGTCCGCGTTGTGCCATTGAAATCATTTGGTTTTCTCTGGAATGGCAATCCTGCCCATATGCCACACTATAAATCGTACTGCGAAATCAGCCTATTTTCGTCTCGTCAGTCGGCGTCGTCGCGTTGTTCGCCTCGTCTTCGTGGAGTAGCGCGACGAGGTCCAGCAGGTAACGAATGCGGTCATAGCCGGGATTGAACTCCCGCCGGGCAGGAGTCTCCTGCCTCATCGAGGTGGCCCTCCTCGAAGCTGCGCGGGACGGGGAGCTTTCCCACATAGCTTTTGATCCGCACCAAGCCCTGCGGCTCGATGACGTGGCCGATGTCGTTGAGGATGACACCGGCGATAGCCGTCGGCCGCCATACCGCCAGCATCATGGCGAGGAGGAATATGGCCGGCGCGATCTCGAGCGCGATCAGGACGGCCGAGAGGTCGGCAAGTGCGACAGGAACCGTGTAGTTGTCGGGTTGCGATCGTATTCGGATTGGCCGTGGCCGCGATAATCGAGCGCCACCACAAGCCGCGGCTTGGCGGGTCGGCCGCCAGCGCCGCTGCCAAGGGATGAAAGTCGGCCGTAGTCCGGGCGAGAGCAGGTAGGCACACAACTGGAAGCGCGGAAGCGACGCTACACCCATAGCTGCGGGTATGCAGCCTGAGCCCGTCCGGGGCGGTCACAAAGACCGCTCGCGAAACCTGATCTGGGTGGGTCCCTTCGGCGAACGCTGAAGCGCTGCTCACATCCTCTGGCCTGTTTTGCCGAAACTCACGGCTGATCCTGCCGTGAGCAGATCGACCTTGCACATAGATGACGCGGTCCCCGCACATCCCCCTGGCGGCGCAACCATTAGGCAGCGTCCGGAATGCGCGTCTAATGCTTCGGCTCAGCCGCCGACTCAGACCACTCGGTGGATGCCGATGCTTCAACGCGCTGCAAATACGGAGCCAATGCCGAGTTCTGCATGTCTTCCTGTTGCGGGCCCTTGGCCTCGACCGACGGTAGGTCCGTTGGATTTTCGACTCGCCGTGATGACCCTTCAAACAGAGAGTTCTCGTCGATCGACAACGACCGGTGAAAAATGTCACCCTCGACTGCACCACTGTCTTGCAGTTTGACGCGGACGGCACGGATGGTGCCCTTGACGCGACCGCAGACTGTGACGTCCTGCGCAATGACGCTGCCCTCGATCTGTGCGCCATCGCCGATTAGAAGATCAGAGGCGCGCACCTCGCCT
>DASQCY010000054.1:0-1927 GCA_035634495.1 Allostellaceae bacterium | reverse complement strand
ATAAGTTTGGCCATTCGGCGTGGTCATATGGCCGTCGAGGTCGGCGATTGCCGGGCGGAAGGTGAACTGGGTCCCGTCGGAATTCTGGAACCTGAGTTCGTCGTCGCGGATGACCCCCGTACCGTGCAAAACGCCGCCGGGGACGCGCGTGTTCGGACCGAGCGGGCCATAGACGTAAATGATCGACGCGGTACCATCCGACTTCACATCGTCGACGATCAGCGCAGCACAGGTGTTGGCGTCCCAGGCCGCATCTGTCCAAGCGCCGAGAAAGCGCTGATAGGACTCTGGAACTGTCGACGGGTCGGCGAGCCGGTAGCTGATGCTCTGCTCGCAAAATACCCGGCCCGCTTGCGGCTCGGCCATCCGCGGGGGGGCTTGCGGCTCGGCGATCGGCGGGGGCGCTTGCGCCGTCGCCGAGGCGGCGGCCAGCAGCACAAGGCACGACAGCGCGACGGGACGATGGATCATGGCATCCTAGGAAAGCCGCACCTCGCGCTGCCGCTTCACATCGGCGCGGCCGGCACTGAGGATATAGCCGACATCCGATCCGCCCGTCAGATAGCGCATCCCGACCTGTAATAGCCAGGTTTGGGATCCGAGGTCCTCGCGCACCCCGTCGACACCCATCGTTCTCCAACGCTGTTTGGCATCGCGGGACATTCCTGCCGATGTCTCGACCGAATCAGCATTATCCGGCGGGCTGCTCAGTGCAACTTCCACCAACCCGCCGACGTCAGGTCAATGGCGAACCAGACAGGGGCCGAAGCCGGCGCCGGCGAGCGTTTCAACTCGTGAAAACCGCAGGCTCGGTAAAACCCGATAGCAGGCCTGTTGTCGGCGCCGACCGCGAGGTGCGCCCCTCGCGATCCCATATCCCGAACGGTGCCGAGCCACCGCGCCATCAGCCGCCGTCCAACGCCTCGGCCGCGCAGGCGCGGCAGAAGGTTAATGTGCAGATGCGATGGATAAGGCTCGACAATCTCGCTCGCCGTGCGGCTCGGGTGGTGGATCTTGTAACTCATCAGCTGATCGCGGCTCCAGTCGGAGCGCGGCTCGTCAAATGGGTCTCGGTAAAGCCTTCTGAGGCTCGGCCACCATTCGGCTTCCAGAACGGTTTCGAAGTCGCGCGTATCCGGCGTGCCGACGATGTAGCCGCCCACCCCTTCGGCGTCCTCGATGACAAACACGCTCCGCGGGCTCAAGACGGCATAGGGTGCGGCGTAAACATGGCCAACCAGCCTCGGATCCCGATAGAGGGTGGAGCCGTCTTCGCCGCCAGCGGCCGTCGCCAGGCATATGCGGTAGAGGTCATCTAGATCGGCAGACCGAAAGGCGCGGATTTCAACCATTCGCGGTTCCTTGCTCAGCGTCATGATACACTTGCGGCAGAGGAGACAGCGATGCAGACGGATTACGCAATCATCGGCGCCGGCTCGGCAGGATGCGTTCTGGCCAATCGATTGAGCGAGGACCCCGGCAGGCGGGTCATGCTAATTGAAGCGGGCGGGCGCGACCGGAACCCGCTGATCCACATCCCGGCCGGCTATATCAAACTGCTCGACCACCCGACCTTGACCTGGGGCTTCAAGGCCGAGCCCGATCCCGGCGTCAATGGGCGCGCGATCCTTTATCCGCGCGGCCGTGTGCTCGGCGGCTCGAGCTCGATCAACGGGATGATCTATGTCCGGGGCCAGCCCGAGGATTTCGACCATTGGGCGCAGCTCGGCAATCGCGGCTGGTCGTGGGACGACGTGCTGCCGTATTTCAAAAAGGCAGAGGATTGGGAGGGCGGGGCCGACGAATTTCACGGCAAAGGCGGGCCGCTGTTGACCTCGCGGACTGCCGACAAGCCCCCGCTCTGCCAGAAGATCATCGAGGCCGGCACCGAGATCGGCCTCGAATACCATGAGGATGTCAATCGCCT